>NZ_RAZO01000137.1:0-4301 GCF_004307535.1 Pseudomonas sp. Sample_9 | reverse complement strand
ACCGTCAGCACCACGATCACTGGCGCTACCGGTGGCAATTTCGAAAATCTGGTGCCAAGCAACACGCCTGCGGTCACCACCATCACCGACTCGGTGGATGACACTGGCCTGAGCCTCAGCGCCACCGGCTCTGTGGCCGAGGGTGGCCAGATCACCTACACCGCCACGCTGACGAATCCGGCCGGCACACCGGTAACCGTGACCCTGAGCAACGGCTCGGTGATCACCATTGATGCCGGCAAAACCACCGGCACCGTTACCGTTCCAGCGCCTGCCGATGACGTCTACAAGGACGCCGGCCAGGTCGAAGTCAGCATCAAGGACGCCACCGGCGGCAATTTCGAAAATCTGGTGCCGAACGCTACGCCGGCAGTGACCGAAATCACTGACACCGTCGATACCTCGACGGTGAAGCTGAGCGCAGACACCTCGGTTGCCGAAGGCAGCACCGTGACTTACACCGCCACCGTCGGCGCTCCGGTCACCGGCTCGCCTGTGGTCGTGACGTTGGCTAACGGCCAGAACATCACCATCGCCGTCGGCCAGACCACTGGCTCCGTGACCTACACCGCACCGAACGATGCCTTGACGGGCAACGCTCCGCTGACCAACTCGATCACTGGCGTAACTGGTGGCAACTTCGAAAGTCTGGTTGCGGATAAAACGCCGGTTTCGACCACTGTTACGGATGTTGCCGACACCACCAATCTGTCGCTCAGCGCCAGCAACTCGGTGGCAGAAGGTGGCCAGATCATCTACACCGCGACATTGACCAACGCCGCTGGCTCGCCAGTAACCGTGACCTTGTCGAACGGCGCCGTCATCACCATCCAGGCAGGCGAAACCAGCGGTAATGTGACCTTCCCGGCTCCGTCCGACGACGTTTACAAAGACTCCGGCTCCGTGCAGGCAACCATCACCAGTGCCACCGGCGGCAATTTCGAGAACCTCGTTCCGAGCACCACGCCAGCGGTCACTCAAGTCACCGACACCATCGACACCTCGACGGTCAAATTGACCGCCGACACCTCGGTCGTGGAAGGCGGCACCGTCACCTACACCGCCACTGTCGGGGCGCCCGTCACCGGCTCGCCTGTTGTCGTGACCCTGGCCAACGGCCAGAGCATCACCATCGGCGTCGGCCAGACCACCGGCAGCGTCACCGCCCCGGTATCGAATGACGTGCAGATCGGTCACGCACCGCTGACCAACTCGATCACCAACGTCAGCGGCGGCAACTTCGAAAATCTGGTCGCCGACAAGACCCCGGTCAGCACCACCGTGACCGACACCGTCGACACCACCAGCGTCGCGCTGACTGCCACCGGCAACGTCAATGAAGGCGGGCAGATCACCTACACCGCGACGCTGAGCAACCCGGCCGGTACGCCGGTCACCGTCAACCTGAGCAACGGTTCGGTCATCACCATTGAAGCCGGCAAGACCACCGGCACCGTGACCGTTCCGGCACCTGCCGATGACGTCTACAAAGACGCCGGCAAAGTCGAAGTCACCATCAAGGACGCCACCGGCGGCAACTTCGAAAATCTGGTGCCGAGCACTACGCCTGCGGTGACCAACGTTGCCGACACGGTCAACACCACGCACCTGACCCTCAGCGCAGAAAGCTATGTGCTCGAAGGCTCTTCGATCACTTACACCGCAACGTTGACCAACGCCGCGCAAACGCCGGTAACCGTCAACCTGAGCAACGGCCAGACCATCACCATCGAAGCCGGCAAGACCAGCGGTTCGGTGACGATTGCCGCACCGAGCGATGACGTCTACAAGGACGTCAGCAAGCTCACCGTGACCATGACCGACGCCAGCGGTGGCAACTTCGAGAAACTCGACGTCAGCAAGACTCCGGTCAGCACCACGGTCAACGACACCGTCGACACAACCGCACTGACCCTGACCGCCAGCGATACCGTCAGCGAAGGTGGCCAGATCACCTACACCGCGACCCTGAGCAACCCGGCCGGCACTGCGATGACCGTAACCCTGGCCAACGGCGCGGTGATCAACATCGCTGCCGGAGCTACCAGCGGTTCGGTGAATTTCCCGGCGCCCGCCAATACGCCGTACATCGATGGCAGCAACGTGCGGACGGCGATCGCCAGCCACAGCGGCGGCAATTTCGAGCGCGTCGAGGCCGATCGTTCGGCTGTGGTGACCAAAGTCACCGACGCCGTCGACACCACCGACATCAGCCTGAGCGCCACCGGCAGCGTTGCCGAGGGCGGCTCGATCGTCTACACGGCAACCCTGAGCAATCCGGCCGGCACCGCCATGAGCGTGACCCTGAGCAACGGCGCGGTGATCAACATTGCCAAGGGTGCGAGCACTGGCACTGCAACCGTCGCCGCGCCTGGCGATGACGTGTACAAGGACGCCGGCAAGGTCGATGCGAGCATCACCAAGACCAGCGGTGGCAACTTTGAAAATCTGGTGATCGACAAGACTCCTGCGGTAACTGATGTCACCGACACCATCGACAACAGCACTGTTTCGCTGACCGCCAGCGCCAGCGCGGTAGAAGGCGGCGTGGTTGTCTACACCGCGTCCGTGACCGCACCGGTCACCGGTTCGCCAGTGGTGGTGACCCTGTCCAACGGCCAGACCATCACCATTCCGGTCGGCGCCAGCAGCGCCAGCGTCAACTTCACCGCGCCGAACGATGCACAGGCCGGCGGCAACACCCTGAGCGTGAAAATCGACGGCGCCAGTGGTGGCAATTACGAAAATCTCGTCGCCGACCAGACCCCGGCGGTGACCTCGGTAACCGACGTCGCCGACACCACCAACCTGTCGCTGTCCGCGACCGGCTCTGTGGCCGAGGGCGGTTCGATTGTCTACACCGCAACCCTGAGCAACCCGGCCGGCACGCCAGTGACCGTGAGCCTGAGCAACGGCGCGGTGATCACCATCGAGGCCGGCAAAACCAGCGGCACCGTCACCGTTCCGGCACCTGCCGATGACGTCTACAAAGACGCCGGCAAAGTCGAAGTCACGATCAAGGACGCCATCGGCGGCAACTTCGAAAACCTGGTGCCAAGCACCACGCCAGCGGTTACTGATGTCACCGACACCGTCGACACCTCGACGGTCAAACTGACCGCCACCGAAACCGCAGCCGAAGGCGGCACCGTCACCTACACCGCCACCGTCGGCGCGCCGGTCACCGGTTCGCCTGTGGTCGTCACCCTGGCCAACGGTCAGAACATCACTATCGAAGTCGGCAAGACCAGCGGCAGCGTGAGCACCACCGCGCCGAACGACGTCCTCGCCGGCCACGCGCCGCTGACCAACTCGATCACCAACGTCAGCGGCGGTAATTTCGAAAATCTTGTCGCCGACCAGACCCCGGTCAGCACCACCGTGACCGACACCGTCGACACCACCAACCTGTCGCTCAGCGCGACCGGCGCGGTGAACGAAGGCGGCCAGATTACCTACACCGCGACTTTGAGCAACGCCGCTGGCACACCGGTCACCGTGACCTTGTCGAACGGTGCGACTATCCTCATCGAGGCCGGCAAAACCACCGGCAGCGTGACCGTCGATGCACCGAAAGACGACGTCTATAAAGACGCCGGCAGCGTTGAAGCGACCATCCAGAGCGCAACCGGCGGCAACTTCGAAAACCTCGTCGCCAGCAAAGAGCCGGTGGTGACCACGGTCAACGACACCATCGACACCACCTCCGTGTCGCTGAGCGCCACTGCGAACGTCGCCGAAGGCGAAACCGTGGTTTACACCGCCACCGTGGGCGCGCCAGTGACCGGTTCGCCGGTGATCGTGAGCCTGTCCAACGGTCAGACCATCACCATCGCCGTTGGCGAAACCACCGGCAGCGTCAACTACGTCGCGCCGAACAGCCCATTGGCGGGCGGCAGCTCGCTGAGCGTGACCATTGATGGCGCCACCGGTGGCAACTACGAAAAACTGGCGGTCGACGGCAAGTCCGCCGACACCGTGGTTTCCGACACCACCGACACCACCAACCTGAACCTGACCGCCAGCGATTCGGTCGCCGAAGGCGGCCAGATCACCTACACCGCAACCCTGACCAACCTGGCCGGCACACCGGTGACCGTGACCCTGTCGAACGGCGCCACGATCAATATCGACGCGGGCAAAACCACCGGCACCGTGACAGTCGATGCACCGAAAGACGACGTCTATAAAGATGCCGGCAAAGTCGAAGTCACCATCGAGGGTGCGACCGGCGGCAACTTCGAGAACCTGGTGCCAAGCGCGGTTCCAGCGGTGACGAATGTCACCGATACCATCGACAC
>NZ_RAZO01000324.1:0-817 GCF_004307535.1 Pseudomonas sp. Sample_9 | reverse complement strand
TCCAGCAACTCCGCCAACTCCAGCAACGCGTCTTCTTCATCATCAACCAGAAGCAACTGTTGGCGCGGCAGCGAGGGAGAATTCATGGGCAGCCCCGAAATACTGAAAGTAAATCTCAGTGTAGCGCGCCGTTGGCCAGACGCGACCGGCACTTCAATCAGGGCGTCTGCACCGGAGCCGTCTGCGCGGTGCCACCGAGCGACGCCAGGATACTGTTGAAAATCGCCAGTACCTTCGCGCCAACCGGTGTCACAAACACCACAACCACCACGGCAACCATCGCCACGACAATCGCATATTCGATGGCAGAGGCACCGTCACTGCTAGCCAGAAATGCTCGAACCCGCGTCAGCAAATAATCAAGCAGCATGGACATTCTCCTCGCGCCGACATGGTCGGACGCTGGCAAACGGAGGTCCTGTCAATGCCTGGGCGCACCTGTCACTTACGCACAGACACCGAACAGGAAGAAGAGATAGCCATCAAGTGGTCGGACGCACTTGCGCTGTACCGCCCAGCGAGGTCAGTACCGAGTTGAATATCGCGAGTACCTTCGCGCCGATCGGCGTCACGAACACGACGACAACAACTGCCACCATCGCCACCACAATCGCATACTCAATCGCTGAAGCACCCTCTTCGCTGCGGGCAAACGCGCGAGCCCTGGCGAGCAGATAATCGAAAGTTACACCAAACATAGCTCCACTCCTTCGCGCCTCTGGCGCCGACATCACCACCGCGGCAAGGTTCCACCGGGCCACTTGAGCATTGTCAACAAACCCCCACCCAACAACTGTAAGAACGCATTAATCACAAA
>NZ_RAZO01000156.1:0-4345 GCF_004307535.1 Pseudomonas sp. Sample_9 | reverse complement strand
AGCCGGGAAGGGGACATGTTCTATCGCAACTTCGAGAAGATTACCGAGTAAGCGCTGGTCTGTGGGAGCGAGCCTGCTCGCGAAGGCGCCGGCGCATCCAACATCTTCATCGCCTGACACACCGCTTTCGCGAGCAGGCTCGCTCCCACAGTAAATCGGCATCACGCCACACATCCCGGCCATAACCCAAACCCCTCTGTGGGAGTGTTACACCACAATTTCCCCCAAACCCTAATCCCTGTGGGAGCGGGCTTGCCCGCGAAGGCGCCGGCACATCCAACATCTCCATCGCCTGACCCAGCGCTTTCGCGAGCAGGCTCACTCCCACAATTGGACGGCATCACGCCACACATCCTGGTCATCACCCAAACTCCCTGTGGGAGCGAGCCTGCTCGCGATAGCGTCGTGTCAGCCGACATCATCATTGACTGACCCACCGCCATCGCGAGCAGGCTCGCTCCCACAGGGGCGCACCTGGAGTCGATACTGGTTACCCAAATCCCGGCCACAAAAAAGGGGACTTTCGTCCCCTTGTGATCTGCAGCGCTGAGCCTCAGTAAATATCCTTCGACAACAACGTAAACGGCGTTTTCACCAGGATCTTCAGATCCAGCCACAACGACCAACTGTTGATGTACTGCAGGTCAATCTCGACACGCTTTTGCATCTTGTCGATGGTGTCGGTCTCACCGCGGCAGCCACTGATCTGTGCCAGGCCAGTGATCCCCGGTTTGATTCGGTGACGCGCCATGTAAGCGAGGATCTTGCCCGAGTAGTAATTGTTGTGCGCCACCGCATGCGGCCGTGGACCCACCAGCGCCATGTGCCCCTGCAACACGTTGAACAGTTGCGGCAACTCATCGAGGGAAGTGCGGCGAATAAAACGGCCTACTGCGGTAATGCGCGAGTCATTGCGGCTGGCCTGTTTCACTTCGCGGTCATCGTGGACACGCATCGAGCGGAATTTCCAGACCTTGATCACCTTGCCGTTCCAGCCATGGCGGTCCTGCTTGAAAAATACCGGGCCGGGCGAGTTGATTTTCACCGCCAGAGCGATGATCAACAGCAGCGGACTGAGCGCGATGATCGCCAGGAATGCCACGGTTTTTTCAACCAGACTCTTGCTCAGGGCAGCGGTGGGGCGGCTGGTCAGCGGACTTTCGTTCAAGTAGATCGCCGGCAGGCCGTCCACGACTTTCACCGAATGATTGAGCAGGGTCAGGCTGTTCAAGTCCGGCACCCACACCACATCGACGTTGGCCCCGAGCAAATCGACATACATCGCTTCGATCTTCGCGGCTTCGCACAGCGGCAGGGTAATGTAGAGGCGACGAATGTCGTGGGCTTCGATCAGCTCGAGCAACTCGTCCTGAGCGCCAACGACACGCGGTGCGTCGGAAGCGAGGACCGGTTTGTCACCGTTGCTGACCAGACCAATCAGCGGCAGGTTTTCCAGTTGGCTGAGTTTCTTCGCCAGGCCCAACGCCAGTTCGCCGGTGCCGACAATCAGCGTGCGGTGTTCGCTTTTACGCGAACGCTGGTAGTACTTGGAAAACGCATGCAGCGGCGCGTAGAGGAACGCCTGACCGAGGAAGCCATACACCGCCCAGCTGAGAATCACCTGACGGGAAAACAGCTCATCGGCCTGGCAGACAAACGCGATGCACGCCAGCGCGGCCATGGTCATCGACCAGCCCATGAACAAGCGGCCGAGGCCGGTCAGGTAGTTGTCGCGTTTGCGATAAACGCCGCTGAATGTGTAAGCCGGCACCGAGGCCAGGACGGCAAGGGTGGCGCACATTCGGTAGTAGAACGCGACGGTTCCGGTGTGCTGTTCAGCGAGAATGAACAGCAGCGTCACAACGAAAGCCTGTGCCAGCGCCCATTGGCCCCAAAAGGTCAGTCCCTTGAGGCCCGTGCTTCGATTAATACTGAGAGAAAGATCCATACGATATCCCCAAAAGACGTCCATTCAGGTTTCAACAGTTGAAAGCCGAGTTGTTATGCAGACTTATTGTTTTTGTTTTAGCGAGTGTCTTGAGGTAACAACATCGAGAGCCGAACTGTCGTCAGCCAATAGACTAAGTTATTGTCGGGAATGGTGTCTGACGAGTTCTAACAAGATGGCACAATGCCAACTTTTTAATAATTAAATAGATGGCTGTTAGAAAAGGTCGTAGAGCGGGGGATGAAAAAGCGAGGGTGTATTTGTTACTGTTGATGGGTGGAGGCAGGGAAGCTTTAATCGAATCAGGGAGGGAAAACCAAACAGAGTGCTCTTCTTGTTGTTGTAGTCGCACTTTATATCTGTTTGTCTCGGTTTGAAGGTCTTCTTCGGTTACGCAACGACTTCTTGAATCAGGCAATATCCGCGATTTCTTACGGCTCGGAACAATCGCTCGCCATTACTTGCGCTCTTGAATTTATCCTGCAATCGGCTCAGGCACATTTCCAGGCCACGGTATTGCTCGGGTTCCCGGCCAATGCTGATGATCAGGTCATCACGACTGACCACGCGCTCTTCATGGCTCAGCATTTTCCTGACCAGAGCGGTTTCCAAACCAGTCAGGCTGATCGCAACATTGTCCTTGAGCAACACGCCTTGTTCATCGTCAAGATGCCAGGTGTCGCTGCAAGGCTCAGTGCTCTCGCTGACATTGGAGATATGAGCGCGTTCTGCACTGCGGGTCGGGAAGCTTTGAAACGGATTGTCTGTCTGCGCGGCTCGCCATTCATTTTCAAGAGTGGCCAGTATGCGTTGGGTATCATGTTCGATACTGCGCGCAACATTCTTTCGGCTGAGGCTTGGGTAACTGAACTCCATGACCATCGGGGCGGAAGAGGGCGAAGCAACACCTTCAACAAACATTTGTGCCTGCGACGTGCCAAACGAATTGAAACGCTCGCTGGACAAGATACTTTCCAGTTCACGTTGCGACGTTGTGCTGTGCGTCACAACAACAAAATATTTTCTGGGGAGGGTTGTACTCGTTTCCATGTCTCTCTCCTAAATACACACCAAAATTGGCTAAAAGATAAATCGGCAGGCGAGCAATGACTTCCTCGGAAGTAATCGTAGGCAGGGTTCTGGCCGAAAATGGCCATCGATAAATTCCACTCGATCTGCTGCTATGTTATGGAGTTTTATTGTTATGTGGCGTGATGCCGTGCTCATTCAAGTGCTTGAGTTTTAATAAGTATGAGGCGCAATTGAAACGATATGGCTGCATCAGACGATCCTTCGTACGTATGCAAAAGGGAAGACTGCCCGAGACTCAGGCAGTCGATATCAGGCCCCGCATCAGGCGATAGCCGTAGCCGCGGATGCTCTGAATCGCGTTTGTACCATACATGTCCTTGATTTTTCCACGCAAGCGACTGATTGATTTTTCCAGTGCCCGAGGGTCGTAGAAATGGGTGTTGAGGCCCATGATGCTGGCGATTTCATCATGACTCAGAATGTGATTGCCGGTGTGCGCAAAGGCCTCGAGGATCTTCATTTCGGCGAAAGAGATATCCAGTTTGCGCCGACTGTCCATCAGGCAGATCCGCGTCGGATCAAGCGTGAGATTGATATCTCGTTGCCAGTCTTCGCTGTTGAAGAACTCCGCGAGCAAGTCTTCGCTGTCATCGCTCAATGTGTTGAGCTTGATACAGGCATCCGCCCCGGCGAGGAAATATTTGATCTTGTTGACGGCACCGCGGCCGGTGACGACTGCGCAAATAAGCGGTTTCAAGTTGTCATTGCGCAGGTTCTGCACCAGGGCCAGATTGTCTTCGAGCGCCTGTGGGCTATCGATGATGAGGAAAATGGCGCGATATGAACCGATGTAACCTTGTTCTTTATACGAACTAGTGAAGGCACCTGTTTCCAGGATCATATCGGACTGCACGTGCTTTGCGATCAGCGATCTGAAATGATCAGCCACACCCAGTGTACGACCCAGCGCAAGAACACCGGATTCATCATTTGTCGGGCGCGGACTTCTCGTCGCCAAGTTCCCTGAGAGCATCATGCGTTGACTCGAATTAGGTGCTGACATCGGGATGTTAAAGCACCGGTTCTCATCTGTGACTGACAATTGGTAACATTTACGCGGATTTTAGACACATCTCCCGAGTTTTCTAACAATAAGTAAGCTTTTCAAGCTTTTAGTTGATTTTCTCGAGGTTGTGAACTAACGCGTAGATGATGGCTATATGCAATGGTGCCACTATTTTGAGCTTGTGGCGATGGCTTTGTCTATGTCCTTTTGCCATTGATTGGCCATGTCAACAATGTGTGAAGTTGATCACACTTCATATCTGAACTGAAATATTTGTAGTAATAGATGTAAATTTTTTC
>NZ_RAZO01000038.1:0-4416 GCF_004307535.1 Pseudomonas sp. Sample_9 | reverse complement strand
TTCACCTTGTCGGCCTCGGCCGAAACCATCCGCATCGCCATCGGCACCCAGGACACCACCATCAACTGCGCCGCCGGCGGCCTGTTGATCCGTGAACTCGGTCTGCTGGAAAAATACCTGCCCCACGATGGCGCCTACAAAGACGCGAAGTACGATGTGCAGTGGAAGAATTTCACCAGTGGCGCGCCGCTGACCAATGAGATGGTCGCCGGCAAACTCGATTTCGGTGCCATGGCCGATTTCCCCGGTGCGTTCAACGGTGTGGCGTTCGAAACGGCGGGCAAGCACAGCCTGTTCATCAGCGTGCTGTCGGGCAGCATCAAGGGCAGCGGCAACGGCATCGTCGTGCCGAGCGCTTCGTCGGTGCAGAGCCTGAGCGAACTCAAGGGCAAGACCATTTCGGTGCCGTTCGCCTCGACGGCTCACGGCATGTTGCTGCGCGCCGTGGCAGAGCAGGGCTGGGACCCGCTCAAGGATGTCAACATCATCGCCCAGCCACCGGAAGTCGCCGGCTCAGCATTGCAGGCCGGGAAGATCGACGCCCACGCCGATTTCGTACCGTTCGCCGAGCTGTTCCCGAGCCGTGGTTTCGCCCGCAAGATCTATGACGGCGCCCAGGCCAACGCGCCGACTTACCATGGCGCACTGGTCGATCAGGCCTACGCGAAAAAGTATCCGGAAATCGTCGTCGCCTATCTGCGTGCGAGCATCGAAGCCAACCAACTGCTCGCCGCCGAACCGGAGAAGTACAGCGAACTGATCGCCAAGGTCACCGGCGTCGATGCCGAGGTCAACTACCTGTTCCACGGCCCGCTCGGCGTACAGACCCGCGACCTGAGCTGGAAGCCTGAATATCTCCAGGCCGTCGGTACCGCCATCGATACCCTGAAGTTGCTGAAGAAAGCCGATCGCGGGCTCGACCTGAACAGTTTCATCGACGACCAGTACATCCGCGCCGCGTTCAAGGCCTCAAATCTCGATTATGCCGCGCAACTGGCCAACTACGCGCAGACGCCGTTGCCGGGTGTGGATGCGGCGACGGGCAAAGCCATCACCGACGTCAGCCATGTCGCGGAGATCTGGGTGCGTGGCGAGGAAAAAGTCCGCCGTTACGGTTCGGCTGAAGCGGCGTTCACCGCGCTGGCGGCGTTGAAGCAGGAGGGCAAGAACATCCGCGCGGTATATGCGCAGGCCAGTGACAGCGGGATCAAGCTGCTCGCTGAACAGGCGTGGTTTGCCAGCGACGGCAAGGGCCGCCTCAGCGCATTCCTGCTCAAGGGCCAGGCCCAGCAATACGCTGCGGCGCAGGGTGGCAAGGTGTTCGATTTCAGCGATGCCACTGCGCAGGTTGTTGCTGCGCGCTGAAGATCAAAAGCCCCTCACCCTAACCCTCTCCCGGAGGGAGAGGGGACTGACCGAGTTGTTGTTGAGAGATACGCCGACGTGAAATATCGAGTCGAACTAAGGTCGTGAAAAACACGCAAATCGGCTCCCTTTCCCCCTCGCCCCCCTGGGGGAGAGGGCTGGGGTGAGGGGGTAAATCTCAGCCATCACACAGAACCCGAACTGGAAACCGGACTATGAAAACACCGTTGCGCTGGACATCAAGAGCCGCCTCACTGCTGCTCTGCCTGCTCTTCTGGCAACTCGCCGCCAGCCACCACTGGAACCTCGGCCTGGTCACCTTTGCCAACGTGCCGACGCCACTGGCGGTGATCGAAGCCGCGCTCGGCCTGGGCGACTCGGGCAAACTCTGGCAGCACCTGAGCAGCAGCCTCGGCCGCGTCTTCGCCGGTTACGTGGCGGCGTTGATCATCGGCATCGCCCTGGGCCTGGCCATCGGCCGGTCGAAATGGGCTGAGGATTTGCTGTTGCCACCACTGGAAGTCCTGCGCCCGATCCCCGCCGTGGCGTGGATTCCGCTGGCGATCCTGATGTTTCCATCCTCGGAATTGTCGATGGTCTTTATCACCTTCACCGGCGCGCTGTTCCCGATTCTGCTCAACACCGTGCACGGCGTCGAAGGCGTCGATCCACGCCTGATCGCCTCGGCAAAAAGTCTAGGGGCAGGGCGTCGGGCGATTCTGCTGGAGGTGATTCTGCCAGGCGCTGCGCCGAGCATCATTACCGGTCTGGCGATCGGCATGGGCACTTCGTGGTTCTGCCTGGTGACGGCGGAAATGATCTCCGGGCAGTTCGGTATCGGTTACTACACCTGGGAGTCCTACACCATTCAGAACTACGCCGACATTGTCGTCGGCATGCTCTTGATCGGGGTGTTGGGCATGGGCAGCAGTTGGCTGATCAAACGCCTGGGCGGCTTGTTCACGCCTTGGCATCGACCGCGAGGCAAAGCCTGATGAGCGTCATGCAAACCCCGGAAGGGCGGATCGACATCCGCCACTTGTCCATCGTCCTCGGCCAGGGCCGCGAAGCCTTCGAAGCGGTGCAGGGCCTCGATTGCCAGATCGAACCCGGCCAGTTCGTGTGCATTCTCGGCCCGTCCGGTTGCGGCAAGTCGACCTTGCTCGGCGCCCTGGCCGGACACTTGAATGCCAGTACCGGCAGCTTGAAAGTCGACGGCAGCGCGGTGGCTGGCCCGTCGCCGCAGCGCGGCATGGTGTTTCAGCACCACACGCTGTTCCCGTGGCGTACGGTGCGCGACAACGTCGCCTTCGGCCTGAAGATGCGCGGCGTCGGCAAGGCTGAGCGCCGTCGCGCCGCTGACGACATCCTCGAACTGGTCGGCCTCGAAGGCTTTGCCGAACGCTGGCCGGATCAGCTTTCCGGTGGCATGCAGCAGCGGGTGGAGATTGCCCGGGTGCTGGTCAATCGCCCGCGCCTGTTGCTGATGGACGAGCCGTTCGGCGCGCTGGATGCGCTGACCCGCTTGAACATGCAGGAACTGTTGCTGGACATCTGGACGCGCATCCGCACCACCGTGGTTTTCGTCACCCATGACATCGACGAGGCGCTGTTTCTAGCCGATCGCTTGTTGGTGATGAGTGCCCGGCCCGGGCGGATCATCGAAGACTTGCGTCTGGACTTCCGGCGTCCGCGCACCAGCGAACTGGTGACCAGCCCCGAGTTCGCTCGACTGAAACGCCATTGCCTCGACCTGCTGCGCCACGACAACGACCGACCGCTGCCGCGCCTCAATCCGCTCGGCCTGCCTCCTGAAAACCCTTTGCCGCGATTTGCCCTATGACCTCTATTTTTGCTGTGACCGACAACGAAGACATCCTCGCCCTGCAACCGCGCCTGACGGCGGAAGACCCGGGCGTGCGGCGCATTGCCCTGATTGATCTGGCCGATCTGGAGGAACCGGATGGTTTGCTCTGGCTGGTTGATCGACTCCGGCAGGATCCCGCCGAGGACGTCCGCGCTGAAGCCGCACGATTGCTCGAAGCGTGGGAGGATGAAGCGGTCGTGCAAGCCTTGTGCGAAGCACTGACGGATCCATCGCCCGCCGTGCAATCGGCGGCGGCGCAAAGCCTGAGCCTGCTCAAGACTGCGGAGGCGGGGCGGGTGATTCTGCCGTGGACTGCACATGCCGATGTCAGTGTGCGCATCGCCGCCTTTCGGGCGTTACGCGAATTGCGCTTCGCCGAGGCCGCGCCGGCTGCCGTCGCAGCGTTAGAAGATGCCGATGCCAATGTCCGACGCGAAGCGGTGGGCGTGCTCGGCTGGCTCAAACAGCTCGACGCGCTGCCAGCTCTGGCGCGCCTGGCCAGTGACGACCCGGACACCGAAGTGCGACGCGCCGCGACCGGTGCCCTCGGCTTGGCCAGCGACGCCGAAGTGCTGCCGGCGCTGCGCCAGGCCTTGCACGACCATGCCTGGCAAGTGCGCGAAGAAGCTGCGACCACATTGGGCAAAGTTGGCCACAGCGACGCTGGCCCGGCCTTGGTCGCAGCGCTGAGCGATGATTATTGGCAAGTGCGCCTGCGCGCCACCCGCAGCCTCGGTCGCCTGCGCTTCGTCCCGGCGCTGGATGCGCTGATCGAGACCCTCGGCCACCGCATTAGCAACCTGCGCAAGGAAGCTGCGCTGGCCCTCGGTGAATTGAACGATCGTGGTGCCTTGGCCGCGTTGCAGGCAGCGCAGGACGACGGCGACCCGGAAGTGCGCAAAGCCGTGCGCATCGCGTTGAGTCAGTTGCAATGAACCCACTGTCGGTGGGCAACTCGCAGAGTGCACGCACGCTGCGCCTGAGCTGGCCGGACGGGCGCGAATCGCTGCTCAGGCATGCCGACCTGCGCCGGCAATGCCCATGCTCGCAATGCCGCGCATTTCGCCTGCGCGGTGTCACGCCGCTGGTTGATGATCGCGTGCGCCTGATCGAGGTCAATCCGCAGGGGTATGGTGTGCAACTGGTGTTCAGCGATGGCCATCAACGCGGGATTTACCCGTGGG
>NZ_RAZO01000426.1:0-4436 GCF_004307535.1 Pseudomonas sp. Sample_9 | reverse complement strand
GTGCCGTCCGGTTTGACGATGGTGCCGCCATTGAACGCCGCTGTCGGCAGATCAACGCCCAGCGCCTCGATCTGCTGCAACATGGCTTTCGGCGGGCGGCCACTGGCGAGGCTGAACAGCACGCCGGCTTCGCGCAACGAACGAACCGCGTCGATGGTGCGTTGATTCAGCGTGTGATCGGGCAGCAACAACGTGCCGTCCATGTCGCTGAGCAAAAAACGTATCGGTTGTTTCGGCAAATCACTCATCCCAGGCTGTGCCAGACGCGACCATCGCGAGTCAGCAGATCTTCGGCGGCCTGCGGGCCATCTTCGCCGGCCGCATACGTTTCGACGCTGGCATCCTGCTGCCACGCATCAAGGAAAGGCTGCACGGCTCGCCAACCGTTCTCGATGTTGTCGGCACGCTGGAACAGCGTCTGATCACCGGTCAGGCAGTCGTAGATCAAGGTTTCGTAGCCAGTCGACGGCTGCATCTCGAAGAAATCCTTATACGCAAAACCCAGCTCGATATTGGCCATGTTCAGCGCCGGCCCCGGGCGCTTGGCCAGCAGGTCGAACCACATGCCTTCGTTTGGCTGGATCTGGATACGCAGGTAAGTCGGCTGCAACTCGTCGACTTCGGTGTCGCGGAACTGTGCGTACGGCGCCGGTTTGAAGCAGATGACGATCTCGGTGTCGCGCACGCTCATGCGCTTGCCGGTGCGCAGATAGAACGGCACGCCGACCCAGCGCCAGTTATCGATCATCACCTTCAGCGCCACATAGGTTTCCGTGGTGCTGTCGGGAGACACGTTGGCTTCTTCGCGATAACCCTTCAACGGCTGGCCATCGCGCTCGCCAGCGCTGTACTGCCCGCGCACCGAGTTGGCCCGGGCTTCTTCGGTGGACCAGGGACGAATCGCCCCGACCACTTTGGCCTTCTCGCCGCGTACCGCGTCAGCGCCAAAAGCCGCCGGCGGCTCCATCGCGACCATGGCCAGCAGCTGGAACAGGTGATTGGGCACCATGTCACGCAATGCGCCGGTGTGTTCGTAAAAACTGCCACGGGTTTCCACGCCGACGGTTTCCGCCGCGGTGATTTGCACGTGGTCGATGTAATGGTTGTTCCAGAACGCTTCGAACAGGCTGTTGGAGAACCGGCTGACCAGAATGTTCTGCACGGTTTCCTTGCCCAGGTAATGGTCGATCCGGTAGATCTGCTTTTCGCTCATGACCTTGAGCAGGCACGCGTTCAAGGCTTCGGCGGTGTGCAGGTCGGAGCCGAACGGCTTCTCGATCACCACCCTTCTGAACGCTTCGGGAGTTTCTTCGAGCAAACCGGCGCTGCCGAGGCGGCGCACCACTTCACTGAAGAAACGCGGCGCGGTGGCCAGGTAGAACACCGCATTGCCGGTGCCGCTGTCGGCGATTTTCGCCGCCAGGGCTGAATAAGTGCTGTCGTCGAGGAAATCGCCCTGGACGTAGCTGATGCCTTTGGCGAGCTTGGCCCACAAGAGCGGATCAAGCATCTGATCGCCCTTGCCGACCTTCGCCGCCACTTCGGTACGGATGAAGTCTTCAAGCTTTTGCGCGAAGGCTTCATCGGTAATGGCGTTGTGATCAACGCCGACGATCCGCAGATTCTCGTCGAGCAGGCCGTCGCGACTGAGGTTGTACAGCGCCGGCATGAGCAAGCGCTTGACCAGGTCGCCGTGGGCACCGAACAAAAAAAGCGTCGTCGGTGGTGCGGGTTCTGCCTTGGATTTTCTGCGGATCGTATGGGTCATTTCTTGGCAATCTCCACGTGGCCGCCGAAGCCGAAGCGTTGTGCCGACAGGATCTTGTCACCGAAGGTGCCCTGCCCGCGCGAGCGGTAACGGGAGAACAGCGAGTTGGACAGCACTGGCACCGGCACGGCTTGCTCCATGGCCGCCTCGATGGTCCATTGACCTTCGCCGCTGTCGGCTACCGAGCCGGAGAAACCGTCGAGCTTCGGATCGCTGGCCAGCGCATCGGCAGTCAGGTCGAGCAGCCACGACGAAACCACGCTGCCACGACGCCAGACTTCCGCGATGTCCGCCACGTTGAGATCAAAACGCTGATCTTCCGGCAGGCGTTCGCTGGATTTGGTCTTGAGGATGTCGAAGCCCTCGGCGAACGCGGCCATCATGCCGTACTCGATGCCGTTGTGGATCATCTTCACGAAGTGCCCGGCACCGGCGGGACCGGCGTGGATGTAGCCATGCTCGGCGCGGTGGTCATCGGACTTGCGATCCTTGGTGCGCGGGATGTCGCCCATGCCCGGCGCCAGTGCGGCGAACAACGGGTCGAGACGCTGCACGGTTTCGGCGTCGCCACCGATCATCATGCAATAGCCGCGTTCCAGGCCCCAGACGCCGCCGGAGGTGCCGACGTCGATGTAGTGCAGGCCCTTCTCGTTCAGCGTCTTTGCGCGACGAATGTCGTCCTTGTAGTTGGTGTTGCCGCCGTCGATGATGGTATCGCCGGGTTCAAGCAGTTCGCTCAGGGTGTTGATGGTGTCTTCGGTCGGTGCGCCGGCCGGCAGCATGACCCAGACCGCGCGCGGCTTGTCGAGGCCGGCGACCAGCGCTGGCAAGTCAGCGACGCCAGTGGAGCCCTCGGCGACCAGGTTATCGATGAAAGCGGTATTGCGGTCGTAAACAACGGTGGTGTGCCCGTTGAGCATCAGACGTCGCGCAATATTGCCGCCCATGCGGCCCAGTCCAATAATCCCGAGTTGCATGTGCTGATGCTCCTTACTACAAATAAATGTGTGTCATTGGTTATAGCCCAACGCGACTGATGGAGGTTAGTCCAGAGCGTTGCGATGAAGTTTCCGGGCATTGTGCCCGATCCAGAGTGATAACGCCCCGAATCCTGCCGAAGACACACCGACCATGAAAAATAAAAAAGTTCCCTTCCAGGGCAAAAGAAATCAAAATTGGCGCCGATAGTAAGTCAAGCGCCTCGGAACGAGGAGTGACTTACAGTTGATGCACGCCATTTGCGAGGTGAGCAATGGGCACAGTACACACAGCAATGCCGCCACAAACCCTCTACGTTACGATCCGTCGCGATGAATTGCGCCAGTTGAAAGACGAGCGCGACCAGTTGAAGCACGAATTGGCGCAATTGCGCGCATTGACCCAGGGCTCGCAGCCGCAACCGCGTCCGGTTGTGCAGCGCGCACCCCACGCCTGATCCCCGCCTGCTTCGGGAACGGCCCCCGTCGTTCCCGACACGTTGCACCTCTGACCGCCTGATACTCATCAAATGCGGCGCTTAACAAATCTTTCACAAGCCCTTGGGGATACTCCGCCCCATTCTGGCCGTGCCTGCGCGTACGGCCTCTGTTCGTCGGTGTCATGGAAGCGTTTCCGGCGTGGGTCTGATGATTGAGCTGGAGCGCTGAATGGCATTGTTCAAACGCAGCAAAACGACTGCGACCGGGTTCGACTGGGCCGGATTCATCTGGCTGTTCGTCTTCTTCTGGTACTTCTCGGGTATTACCCAACTGCTGATCCAGCTGACTGGCACGTCCGGCTTCACCGGATTTCGTCAGGCATTCGTGATGAGCGCGCTGTGGCTGGCGCCGATGCTGCTGTTCCCCAAACAGACGCGCCTGCTTGCGGCGATCATCGGTGTGGTGCTGTGGGCCTGCTCGATGGCCAGCCTGGGTTACTTCTTTATCTATCAGCAGGAATTCTCGCAGAGCGTCATCTTCATCATGTTCGAGTCGAACGTGTCGGAAGCCGGCGAGTACATGACCCAGTATTTCGCCTGGTGGATGATCCCGGCGTTCCTCGCCCATACCGCGTTCGCCTACTTTCTGTGGACGCGCCTGCGCCCGGTGTACATGCCCCGTGGACGCGCAATGGTTGCCGCGACCGCGATCGTCATCGCCGTGGCCGGTTATCCGCTGATCAAACAAACCATGCGCATGGGCAATTTCGCCGAAGGCTTCGAGAAATTCGAAACCCGCATCGAGCCTGCCGTGCCGTGGCAGATGGCTGTGGCCTATCACCGCTATCTGGAAACGTTGGGGGACATGCAAGGCATGCTCGACAGTGCCAGCAAGATCGCGCCGCTGAAAAACCTCAAGGACGCCTCGGCCGGGCAACCGGCGACGCTGGTGCTGGTCATCGGTGAGTCGACCAACCGTCAACGCATGAGCCTCTACGGTTATCCGCGCAACACCACGCCGGAACTCGACAAGCTCAAGGATCAACTGGCGATCTTCGACAACGTCATTACCCCGCGCCCGTACACCATCGAGGCACTGCAGCAAGTGCTGACCTTCGCCGATGAGCAGAACCCGGATCTGTACCTGTCGACGCCATCGCTGGTCAGCGTGATGAAACAGGCCGGTTACAAGACCTTCTGGATCACCAACCAGCAGACCATGACCAAGCGCAACACCATGCTCACGACCTT
>NZ_RAZO01000230.1:0-41201 GCF_004307535.1 Pseudomonas sp. Sample_9 | reverse complement strand
GCCTTCCCTGGCTCTTCCTTTCGATGCGTAACTGAGGTTCGCATCGAGCTGCAGTGACAATAGAACTCATCATTGCTTACGACAAGCCGGCCCATTCTGCCTCGGACGTAGGCTGTTTCGTCAGACCTTGTAGCCTCTGCAAAACCCTGCACCCATTATTGGTTTTCCAGCGCAAAAGCCTCAACGATCTGCTCGATGACCGCCCGTACCCGCGCGGTGTGACGCAGGTCGGCGTGGGTGACCAGCCAGACTTCATACGGCAGCGGCCGGGCGCGCTCCGGCCAGAGCCTGACCAGGCCGTCGCGTTCGCCCATGTACACCGGAATTTCCCCTACACCCAGGCCGGCGGCAAGTGAGCGACGCACCAACAGGCTTGAACTGAGCGTCGCCACGATGCGCCCTCTGTTCAACGGTTCGGAGACCAGGGTCAAATCCTTTTTGCTCTGCAAATACGGCTGATAGACCACCAGATCATGGCCCTCGAATGCACTGCCGGGCTGCGGTTCGCCGTTGCGGTCAACATAGGCCTGCGCTGCGAAAAGTCCTACAGGCCAGCGGGCGATTCGCCGGGCGATGAGATCCGGGTTATCCGGCCGAGTATTGCGCACCGCGATATCGGCTTCGCGCTTGGCCAGACTGAGGATTTGCGTCGACGCATCCAGCTGGATCTGCACATCCGGATGCTGATCATGCAGGCGTGCCATCGCCGGGATGATGAAGTCGATGGCCAGCGAGTCGGTGGTGCTGACGCGTACGTTACCGGTCAGACGATCATCCAGCCCATGGATGTGCCGCTCCAGTTCCAGCGCCGAATGCTCCATTTTTTCCACGCTTCTGAGCGCCGCTTCACCGACTGCAGTCAGCGCGTAGCCATCAGAGGTGCGCAGGAACAGCGTCGCGCTCAAAGACTTCTCCAGCGCGGCGACACGCCGTCCGACCGTGGCCTGGTCCACGCCCAGAACCCGCGCAGCCCCACGCAATGTCGACTCGCGACAGACCGCCAGAAACACTCGGGCATCATCCCAATTCATGCTGATCCTCTTCGAAGCATTTTTGCATCAGTGTGCCGCTTAATCGCTGCGTATGCGCAGCATACGATAGCCGATAAGCTGAGCGCCATACACCTCTTGTGAGATCGCCATCATGCGTACTGCACACTCTACCGGCATCTGGCTGCCGATCTTCGCCGGACTTTGCGCCAGTCTGGTCAGCATTGGTCTGGCGCGTTTCGCTTACACGCCATTGATCCCTTCGCTGATTCAGGCGCAGTGGTTTTCGGCCAATGATGTCGTCTATCTCGGCGCGGCCAATCTGGTCGGCTATTTGATCGGCGCCCTGCTCGGTCGGCCCATGGCTCACCAAACAGGCAACCGCAACGCCTTGCGCCTGATGATGCTGGCGGTCACGGCGGCATTTTTTGCCTGTGCTTATCCGCTGTCGGTGAGCTGGTTTTTCGGCTGGCGTTTGCTGTCAGGTGTTGCTGGCGGCGCGATCATGGTGCTGGTTGCGGCAACCGTGCTGCCACATGTTCCTGCGTCACGAAGAGGCTTGGCCAGTGGCGCAATCTTCCTTGGCATCGGCCTCGGAATCGCCGGCTCCGGGACTATCGTGCCGCCGCTGCTGACTCTTGGCTTGCAGGCAACGTGGCTCGGGCTGGGCGCGCTGGCGATGCTGCTGACCGCATTGAGCTGGTTCGGCTGGCCTGCAGATACAGCGCATGTCGTGGCTGCGCACGCAACGTCGGCTGATGAGCGAACACCGCCGGGCGTTTACCTGTTGTTCGCTCAATATGCGTTCATGGCTGCCGGGCTGGTGCCTGCCATGGTGTTTCTGGTGGATTACGTAGCGCGTGGATTGGGTGCCGGGGCGCATATCGGCGCAATGGTCTGGGTCATGTATGGCCTGGGGGCGATTGTCGGGCCGGTGACTTACGGCTTCCTGGCCGACCAGCTTGGTGCGCGCACTGGTATTCGAGTGGTGTTGGTAGTGCAAGCCGTCGCTCTCGGTTTGCTCGCCGTCTTCCATTCGTTTCTGGCGCTGGCTTTACTGGCGGTGATTCTCGGCTCGTTCCCGCCGGGCATCGTGCCGCTGGCCCTGGCCCGGGTGCATGAACTGGTGCCGTCGCATCACTGCCAGCAGATCGCCTGGAGCCGTGCCACTGTGTCATTCGCAACCTTTCAGGCGCTGGCCGGGTTTGCCTATTCGGCATTGTTCAATGCCTCGGGCGGCCAGCACACGCTGCTGTTTGTGATCGCCGCTGGCGCGATCGTCGTCGCTCTACTGCTGGAGCAAGCCATGCGCTGGCTGCCCTCTACAACTGAACCACGTTGCGCGGCGAACTGAAGGGAATCATTGCGCGCTGCCAGCGTTCCCATCTACACGACCTTTTTCATAGGAATCGACAATGTCACTGCCCAACGAAATGACCCGTATTGAAATCACCGAACCCGGCGGCCCTGAAGTATTGCAAGCCAGGCGCGTGCCTCTGCCGACCGTTGCCGAAGGCCAAGTGCTTATCCGCGTTCACGCTGCCGGCATCAATCGTCCGGATGCCTTGCAGCGCGCCGGCAAATATCCGATGAAACCCGGGATGGACCCGATTCCCGGCCTGGAAGTGGCTGGCGAAGTGGTTGCACTGGGTCCCGGAGTTACGCGGTTCGCTGTGGGCGATCGTGTGTGCGCACTGACCAATGGCGGCGGATACGCCGAGTATTGCGCGGTACCAGCCGGCCAGACTTTGCCTGTGCCGGATGGAGTCGATTGGGTCCAGGCCGCCGCGATTCCGGAAACGTTTTTCACCGTCTGGGCCAACCTGTTCGGCCTCGGCGGTGCCAAGGCCGGCCAGCGCGTGCTGATTCACGGCGGCACCAGCGGTATCGGCACCACCGCGCTGATGCTCTGCCGTGAATTCGGTATCGAAGCGTTCGCCACCGCCGGCAGTCCTGAAAAATGCGCCGCAATCAGTAAACTTGGCGGGCAGCCGATCAACTATCGGGAAGAAGATTTTGCCAAGGTCATTGCCGAGA
This sequence comes from Pseudomonas sp. Sample_9, assembly GCF_004307535.1. Classification (NCBI taxonomy): domain Bacteria; kingdom Pseudomonadati; phylum Pseudomonadota; class Gammaproteobacteria; order Pseudomonadales; family Pseudomonadaceae; genus Pseudomonas; species Pseudomonas sp. Sample_9. Next base: position 38,175 of record NZ_RAZO01000230.1, on the reverse strand, counting down.
AGACCGCAAATCAAGGCGTGAACGTGATTCTCGACATCATGGGCGGCTCGTACCTCAACGGAAATATCAGCGCACTGGCAATGGATGGGCGACTGGTGATGCTCGGCTTCCTCGGCGGCGCCCGCGCCAACGATGTGGATTTGTTGGCGATCCTCGGCAAACGCGCGGTGGTCACCGGTTCGCTGCTACGCGCGCGCACCGCTGCGGAGAAAGCCGCCATCGCCGATCAACTGCATGAACACGTTTGGCCTGCTCTCAGCGCCGGGCGCTGCCTACCGATCATCGACAAGGTTTACCCGATGGCTGACGCGGCTCAGGCCCACGCCCGCATGGAGGGCGGCGATCATATCGGCAAGATCGTCCTGCAAGTCGCGTGAGCGATTGCAGCATCTTGTAATCGTTGCACATGCACGGTGGTCGAAAATAATCACGCGCAGACCGAGGCATCTGGTAAAAAGCGTTCTTTGTCTGCGCCGTGGTGAAACGATTAATGTTCCTGTCCTTGCTGACTCGTCTGCGACGCCGCCGCCTGGCATTCGCCATGATGGCCGCGCTGATCATTGGCGTGCCGACGAGTTGTGCGGTGCTGGAACACACCGAGCGCAAACTGCTTTTTCGCATTGAGCCGGGCACTGCCGGCTGGTATCGCGGACTGCCCGGCAGCGTTCAGGAACTCGATCTGCATCCGAAGAGTTTCAAGGCCGGGCAGAACATCCATGCCTGGTGGTGGCCGGCGGAACGTGCCAATGCCCCGGCAATCCTTTACTTGCATGGCGTGCGCTGGAACCTCACCGGACAGTTGTTCCGCATAGAGCAACTACGCGCGGCGGGCTATTCGGTGCTGGCCATCGATTATCGAGGGTTCGGGCAAAGCAAGGGTGATCTACCATCCGAAAGCAGCGTTTATGAAGATGCCCGCGTGGCGTGGGAGCGCTTCCAGTTGCTGCAACCGGACCCGAACAAGCGCCTGATCTACGGCCACTCTCTCGGTGGCGCGGTGGCGATTGATCTGGCGGCCGAACTGGGACAGAACGCGGCGCGCAACCACACACCTCTGCCGGTACGCGGTCTGGTGATCGAGTCGACATTCACATCGCTGGCCGACGTAGCTGCTGCCGTGGCCAACACCTCACTTCCAGTGCGCTGGCTGCTTTCGCAGAAATTCGATTCCATCGACAAGATCGCCGATATTCATATGCCGCTTTTGGTGGTGCATGGCCTGGCTGATGCCTTCGTGCCGCCGCGCTTCAGCGAGCAGCTGTTCAATGCCGCTGAGCAGCCCAAGCGTCTGCTGCTGGTGCCCGGAGCAACGCACAACAACAGCATGGCGCTGGGCGGTCAGGGTTATCGCAAGGCTCTGGATGCACTGATGCAGACCAAAGCGGCGCCGCGGGTGGCCGGGCCGACAGTCGCCAAGGGCTCTCGAGACTCCTGAGTTGTCCGGTCAGCCTTGGTCAACCTGCCTCAACGCCGGGCCAATTCGTGCCGTACGCATTGCTCATAATAGGTCTGCTTGACCGCTGCCGGTTTGAGTTTCGAACTGCTGTTATAGGTCTGCTCGGTAATTCCCATCGCGGTCATGCGCATCCAGGGTTGCTGGAACCGGCGAACCTGCAATTGCTTGCGCGCGCCATACAGCGAGACTCCGGACAGCTTGGATTGCTGCGCACCGGCAGCAATGTCCGAGCCCCAGGCGCAGGCAAAGCGATGGCCCTTGCTTAACTCTTTTGCCTGCACTCCCGAAGCGATCAAAGCCAGGGAAAGCGTCGCAACGGTGATGACAATCGTCCGCATATAGCCAACCTAACCTTTTGAAAAAAGGCGATTTTGCCGGGGCGAAATGTCTCTGGGGGCCAGCAATTTGCCTGCTGTCAGGATTTTTTTCATCAGGGTGAAATTCGCCGTTCGTCCAGTACCGCGCACCTTCGCCAGACAGGCCTATCCAACGCTGTACATTCCACCTCGCAGAAGGCCCACGTGATGAACAAGAAAATTTTCGCCTTGTCGTTTTTCAGCCTGTGCCTGATCGGCCCAATTCACGTTTCGGCAGCCGAATCCACGGCGGGCGCCGCCACCCCCGCCACCGCCCTGCCCGGCGTCAATCATGCAGAAAGCTCTCGCGATCATGATGAGAAGGCGAACAAGAAAGGCGAAGAGTCGTCAGGCGCCAACGCAGGCTCCCAGCCGCATGAGACAGAAAAGGATGCCGCGACGTCGAGCGATTCCAACGACCTGGATAAAAAACCGGCTCAGTAAGAGTGGATTCGCTTTTGGTAACGAAAATCCGACACCGAAACTAGCGCAACACCGGGTGATATCAATATGATGCGCGCACTGGCCGCCATAGAGGGCGACCAGAGGAAAATACATCCAAGGAATGCAAATGAAAGATTTCGTCATCGGCGTCAACAACATCGTTCTCTACATCGCACTGGCGGTCATCCTGATCGTTTCCCTCTTCATGATGAGCCAGAGCTTTCTCTCGGGTCTCGGTATGTTCGTAGGCGGCACCCTGGGCTGGTGCATCGTCTCCGGCTTCTGGTTCGTGCAATCGGCGACCTATGAAGAACTGCGCAAGTTGAACTCGAAAACCAACTGATCTGCGCCGAGTATTCGTTAAAGAGAAAAGGCCAATGTCATCGACATTGGCCTTTTTTTAGCGGCGAAGAGACTGGCTGGTCATTGTTTGGTGCACTGAGCGCCCAGTCCCATGCCCATGGAACCCAGGGCTACCATCGGACCGCTCGGCAGTTCGCAGGTATATTCGCCACTTTCGGTTTGAGCGGTGTAGAACGTTGTATTGAAGTCGCTGCGAATGTTGGAAACCTTGATCACGGGTTTGCCGATGGTGGTCTGTGCGCGATTCTTGAGATCACTCTCCCCCGGCTTTACGGTCTGGCATCCCGTGACCGCGAGGACCAGTGTTGCGATTAAAGCGAGAACCGGAATAGTCCTTGATGAATTCATTGCAGATCGACCTTTTTGATTTTGTACCGGAAAATTTGACAGTCAGCTGCCAAGCGAAAGGACTTTAAGGTCGAGCCGGAACAGGGGCAATTAGGTCGGATGTGCTAATGGCTCAAGGCTAGCGGCGCTCTCAGTGAAGTTTTGCGACTGCCTTCGGGATCGCAGGTCGCTGCTAATGAGTTTGTAAAACTGCTATACGCAAGCGATCACTGCCCTCCTCCTGGCAATCGATACGGACGGGCAAAAACATCTGTATGACTTCAATGTTGCTGCGCAAATGATCAGTCATGCGCGGCGTGGTGAACGATCCACCGCCGGCCAGTGCCATCGGCAACAGCAACTGATCGGCCAAGTGCTCAGCGACCGCAGCATCACTGCGCAGCCAGTCAGCAGCCTGATTGATCGCAGCATCCGCTACTTTCTCAGCGCGTAACGACACTTGGCCAAATGCGCTGAACACTTCAGTGACGTGCTCGAAAACGTACTCAAGCAATAACACATTGCCCGGGCCGCGTGCCGGATCAAGCGTCACTTGGTGCAGCGCGTCCGCTGGCCAGTTCAACCGCTTGGCCACTTGGCTCAGTTCTCGCTGAGCGACGGTAGGCGCAAGTCCGGCAGTCAGCGCCAGAGCCTGCCGTGAAATCGCCTCGCCGCGCTCACACACATCCAGTCGCGTCAGGCGCGACGGCTGCACCGTCACGGCAATCTCGCCACCGCCAGCCGGTACGAAACCATGACGCAGCAACTCCAGCTCGACATTGCCGCCCATGCGCCGCAGCAGCGGTAGCCAACTGCGCGAGAGGAAATCCGTCGGCGGTGCCAGCGGATTGTGCGTGCCACCGGAGATCGTCACCCGACTGGTTTGAGGCGCCTGCAACAGGGCTGGCAACAAAGTCTGTAACACCAGCGTGCAACTGCCGGCCGTGCCGATGGCGAACCTGAAATCGCCGGCACGAATTTCGCGCGGTTCGAAGCTCAAAGCCTGTGAACCCAAGTGCGCACCCGATATCTGTGCGCCGCAAACCTCGGCCGCCGCCATCACGGCTGTCAGATGTTGACGCAGCAATCCCGGACGGCTGCGTCTGGCGCGGATCTGTTTAATACGAAACGCCCGGCCTGTCACCATCGACAGGCTCAGCGCACTGCGCAACACCTGACCGCCACCAATGGCGCCGTCCAGTTCAATTATTTCTTTCATTGCCAATCCTTATGCATACAGCCCAACGATATCCCTGAGGTACCGATACTGCCGTCACGAATCTTGCTGAGTTCTGAGTAATGTCGGGACTTTGCGGTCCAGCTCAGCCGCGATGAAACGGTGCAGTGCCGGACGACGGAGGTTCCAAATGCCCTATCCAGCACGGCAGTCGTTATCCTTTAACGCACACCACCTGACGCAGGGTATGCAGCACTTCCACCAGCTCACGCTGGGCGTGCATGACTTTGTCGATGTCCTTGTAGGCCATCGGAATTTCGTCAATCACCGCTTCGTCCTTGCGGCATTCCACGTGGGCGGTGGCGCGAATCTGATCGGCGACGGTGAAGGTATTCTTGGCCTTCGTGCGGCTCATGGTGCGCCCGGCGCCATGACTGCAGGAACTGAACGATTCTTCGTTGCCCAGACCGCGCACAATGAAACTCTTCGCCCCCATCGAGCCCGGAATAATCCCCAGCTCGTCCTTCTTCGCTGACACCGCGCCTTTGCGGGTAATCAGCACGTCTTGGCCAAAATGCCGCTCCTTCTGCACGTAGTTGTGATGGCAGTTGACCGCTTCCAGCGCGACCTCGAAAGGTTTGCGGATGATCTGCCGCGTAGCCTGAATCACTGCGCGCATCATCAGTTCACGGTTCTGTCTGGCAAAATCCTGCGCCCAGCCCACCGCCTCCACGTAGTCATCAAAATGTCGGCTGCCTTCTTCGAAGTAGGCCAGGTCACGGTCTGGCAAGTTGGCGATATGCTGACGCATATCGGCTTGGGCCATCTGGATGAACAGGTTGCCGATGGCGTTGCCGACACCCCGCGAGCCACTGTGCAACATGAACCAGACTCGATTGGCTTCATCGAGGCACACTTCAATGAAGTGGTTGCCGCTGCCAAGCGTCCCCAAATGCCCACGGTTGTTGGTGTTGGCCAGTTTCGGATACTTGTCGGTGATCAGTTTGAAACGCGGCTGCAACCCCGCCCAGGCCTGATCGGCTTGCTGAGGAATCTCATCCCACGCGCCTTTGTCTCGCCGCGAACGAGTCGAACTGCGGCCGTGCGGCACCGCTTGCTCGATGGCGCTGCGCAGTCCATGCAGGTTGTCCGGCAGATCCGCGGCTGTCAGCGATGTACGCGCAGCGATCATGCCGCAACCGATGTCGACACCCACCGCCGCCGGAATGATCGCGCCGACCGTTGGAATCACGCTGCCAATTGTCGAGCCCTTGCCCAAGTGCACATCGGGCATGACCGCCAGATGCTTGAAGATGAACGGCATTTTTGCCGTGTTCATCAACTGTGCGCGGGCTTCGTTTTCAACCGGGACACCTTCGGTCCAGAGTTTGATGGGCTTGCCGTTGGCGACTTCGAGAAGCTGGTAGGTTTGGTCTTTCATATCTTGGTGTCCATGTTCGTTTCCATCAGCATTGCAGCCGCTGTGCCAGCTTTGGATGCGGCTATGGTTGTTTCTGCTATCTTTTTGATTTTAATAGCTTTTATATCTGATGCGGCGAGTCTCGATAATCCATGGAAGACAAATCCAACCAGCAAAATTATCATTGCATATCGTCATTTATCTTATGAGATAAGCATGCCCAACAAACGCACGGTCGCCATCGGATTTATCGGAGCCACCCTGGATCGTGTCGGCAAAGGTGCCAGCCGTTGGAATTATTGGCGACCAAGCGTAGGCCTGTGCCAACAAACAGACCTCCCTATCCATCGGCTTGAATTGATTCACGGCCTCGACGCGCACGACGTCAGCCTCGCCGAGCGTGTCCGAGCGGACATCCAGCAGATTTCTCCGAGCACCGAAGTGCGCCTGCATCCAATGTCGCTGCGCAATCCTTGGGATTTCGAGGAGGTGTACGGCGCCCTGCACGACTTCACCACTGCGTACAATTTTGACACCGAGCACGAGGATTACCTCGTCCACATCACCACCGGCACCCACGTCGCACAGATCTGCTGGTTCCTGCTCACCGAGGCGCGCTATCTGCCGGCCCGACTGATCCAGACCTCCCCTGCCAAGCGCAAGAGCGAGAACGAGCCCGCCTGCGGCACTCATGCGCTGATCGATCTCGATCTGTCGCGCTATGATCGGATTGCTTCACGCTTCGCCAGCAAACGTCTCGAAGGCCTGGAATTTCTCAAGTCCGGCATTGCCACGCGCAACCCGGCCTTCAACCGCTCCATTGAACAGATCGAGCGCGTTGCGCTGCGCTCCAAAGCCCCCATGCTGCTGATCGGCCCGACCGGCGCCGGCAAATCCTTCCTGGCTCGACGCATCTACGAACTCAAACGTAACCGTCATCAAATGCAGGGACGCTTTGTCGAAGTCAACTGCGCCACTTTGCGTGGCGACGGCGCGATGTCGGCCTTGTTCGGCCACGTCAAAGGCGCCTTCACCGGCGCGCAGAACTCACGCGATGGCCTGCTGCGCGCCGCCGATGGCGGGATGTTGTTTCTCGATGAAATCGGCGAGCTCGGCGCAGACGAACAAGCGATGCTGTTAAAGGCAATCGAAGAGAAACGCTTCTTCCCGCTGGGCTCGGACAGGGAGATCGAGAGCGATTTTTTGATCATCGCCGGCACCCACCGCGACCTGCGCAGCCGGGTCGCCGAAGGCCTTTTTCGCGAGGACCTGTACGCACGGATCAACCTCTGGACATTCGACCTGCCCGGCCTCGCCGGCCGCCGCGAGGATATCGAGCCAAACATCGACTTCGAACTGGAACGCCATGCTCGCGAACAGGGTGAGCGGGTGCGTTTCAATCTCGAGGCACGCCGACGCTACCTGGCTTTTGCCAGCTCACGCGAAGCAGCCTGGCTGGGCAACTTTCGCGAACTGTCCGCATCGATTACGCGGATGGCGATTTTGGCCGACAGCGGCCGCATCGATGAAGCGCAGGTAGATGATGAGATCGATCGATTGCGGTATGCGTGGAGCTTGGCGCAACCCTCTGCAGCTGATTTGCCGGGAGATGGACAGAGCATGGACTTGTTCGACCGCTTGCAGTTGAAGGCTGTCATTGAGGTGTGCCAGCAGGCGGACAGCCTGTCCGACGCCGGCCGACAGCTGTTCGGTGTTTCCCGGCAGGCCAAGGCGCAACCCAATGATGCAGATCGTTTGAGAAAGTACTTGGGGCGGTTCGGACTTGAATGGGGCGAGGTAGCGAGCACAAAGTAAGGCGGCATTCATGCTCACACCCCGTCAATGAATACCGTAGAAAAAATGAATTAGCCGCCTGATCCCTCGGTCAAGAATTATGAACGCAGTAAATCTGACGAGGTGACAGCAATGACTATCCAGGCAGAGACACTCGTACAACTGACCGAAGCGCTTCAAGAGCGCGGAATGAAGATGGTTTCAGATGTTCATTTCACTCGCGCGCCATACCGATACAACCATCGCTGGATCTGCATCGTCGAGTAAACATGCTTGTTGCCGGCGCCTGGATCAATCATTCAGGCGACGGCGCCGCTCGGCTTCGCCCTTAAAACCCAGATAACCGTCTCCATATACATCCCGGCTACGTTGATAGCGGATTCGGTGGCAATAAAAAACCCGGCGCGATGGCCGGGTCTCGTACGCGATATGAATTCAATGCGTCTATTTCGCGCCGCCGTTGTCGCGACCCGTTTGGGCATCTTGATCAGAGCCAGGGTTCCCGGGTGGCGGATTCCAGTCCTCTGGTCGTTCGTCGGTACCTTGCTTGGGCTCAGAGTCAGCTTGCTCAAGTCCGGAATCATGACCCTCGCCAGAGTCAGGGGTTTGCTCGCCTGGTCCCGGATATGGCGCTTCAGGGCCGTTGTTGTCGTCGATCATCATTCTCTCCCGTCAGTGGCGCAGGGGCTGCGCTTATTATTGAGAGAAAATGCGCAGCCTCGGAGTGCGATCTGCTCGACGAGCGGGCATAAAAAAGCCTCATACGACGACGAGGCGACAAATCACTTATTCCGTTCCAGCCGAGCAGCACCGACCGGACGCCGAGTCGATCTCTGAACGAATCGCGCAGTACCTGGCCGCCGGCGGGCGGATCGACCAACTGAAAAGCCCGCCGCGCAATCCGCTCCCACCGCCCCGCTCGAAGAAAATAGACCTTGAAACGGTCCTCAAGCGACGGCCGAAGCCGATATCGGCGGCCGAACGCAAACGCTGCGCAAAATGGTGGACTCGCTATGAAGTCGAAACGCAAGCCCAACAACGGTTTCGCCCGGGCTGAACGCAGTTGCCGGGCGCTGCTGCGCACCAACCACGTCGCGGTAGTGAACATCGATCCCAGCGGCAGCCAGATCATGGCGAACTGGTAGAGCTGCAAGCAGATCCGCAGTCTGGCGATCGCCAACGCAATATTCGACTTCTCCTACCGCTGGACGATCTACATCGCCGCCATGTGTCGCGACGAGCGCGGTGCCGAGTACATCAAGTCGGTGGAGATATCGCCCGAGGGTATCTACAAGGTCGAGCGCCTGACCGATGCGATCGAGCATTACTACCTAGCTGCGCAACAGCGCGAACCCGAACCATCTGGTTCCCTCAGGCTGGATCGCCATTCCCGACGAGATATCAATGGACGAAGCCCAAGCCGCGAAGCTGTTCTACGCCGCCGGCGCCTGGCATCAGGTGAAGGTCGCAGCGTGAGATGTTTTCGCACCCAACAACGCAAACGACAGACCTGGCTGGACTTGCCGGTCAGCGGAATTGAAGAGGTAGGCGATGGCCGAAGAACAGCAGCTCCCGACTGAAGAGCCGAAGCCGACAGCGGAAACAATCAAGCAGCGAAGGAAGCGCGAGAAGGCTGCAGCAAAGGACGCTGCATTGGGCGTCAGAGGTTTACGGTTGAGGTGACCGGGGTGTTCAAGCCCGACCTCAAGCGGGTCATGGAAGCGCACGGCATCAACAACCAGCAGGAGGTTTACCAGTTGCTGCTGATGAACCTAATCGCGGCCGACTTCGAAGCGCAGGCCCAGATGCTCAAGTGTGTCACGACACCTTTTATTGTTAGTGAAAAGGTGTCGCGCATCATTCAGACCGCTGGCATGAAGTCGCTAGCCGACGATCCGCCAGAACCGGACGACCAAGTAGTTACTCGCTAGACGGTTTGCATCATCAACTGATACGCAGCGTAGCCCCCCCCAACAATTGCGATTAATGAAAGCCACTTTAGGAGTCGAAAGGATAGCTCACCGCGCTTAACGCGCTTCCACTCGGACCTCAAAACCTTTTGTACCTCTACAACAATAGACTCCATTGTCTGGTCCATTTCGTCACGGCTAGACATTTTCCCATTTCCGAGGTGATTCAGGAGGTTAATCAGGTGCTTATGCTCCTTGGGGTTGAGTCTCAACCTCAGCCTCGTGATGCGCACTTCAACGTCAATGACGTCGTCATGGCGTGATTCCAAAAACTTTAGAGCGTCTTCCTTTGCAGCTTTCTTACTTTCCAGCGTGGCAACCATCGTCGACCAGTGCCCCGCAAGATTTGCTGCGTCCTCTCTGAAAGCATCAATCCAAGACTGGCGGAACTCTGATGTTTTCTGATCCTTTGAAAGGATTGAAACAACAAGTGAGGTGACAGCAGCAATCACCGCCGCAACTAATACGCCAATTAACGGAATTAACAGGGCTTGTTCCACGATTTAGTCCTTTTAGCCGGCTCCATGCCGGGCCGAACACAAATACCCCACTTCTACGAATCACGCCAGCCGGCGAGGCAATCGGCTGTCTGGAGCAATTATGAATCCCTACCTGATCACCGGCCCGGCCCAGATCGGCATCAGCGGTGGTCGCACCAGCGGGCACATTGTCTACAAGATCCTGGAAGCGCATGGCGGTGTTCTGCCGCCAGACGTGCACCTGCTCTTCCAGATCATCGGTAAAGAGCGCGAGGAAACGCTGGTCTTCATAACCAGATCGCGAAGCGCTGGAACGTGAACATCGTCTGGATGGAGTGGTGCCGCGTCTACGGCCAGCCGGATGACGCGCCTTGGTACAGGCTGGTGGATTTCGAGACAGCCAGCCGCAACGGCGAACCCTTCACCATGATGCTCGAATATTACGCCGCATACCGGAAAGCAGAGAAGAATCTGCCGCCGGTGCTGCCGAACTTCTCGAACAACATGTGCAAAGCGTACTTGAAGATCAAAATTGGCGAAAAGCACATGCGGGCGCTGGGGTACGACGAATGGGATTGTGTGATCGGCATCCGCAAGGATGAAGCTGGACGCTACCACCGGATGATGGTCACCAATGCAAAGGGCGGCACTCGGTGGGGCAACGTCTGCCCTTCCTATATCGCAGGCATCACAAAGGAAGACGTCGCCGAATTCTGGCAGAAGCAAGACTTTGATCTTGGTATGGACTCAGACGTCGGCAATTGCGACCTGCGCTGGAAGAAAAGTGAGGACAAGTTATTCAAGGCAATTCAGGCCGAGCCAGAAAGGGTGATTTTCTGGTCGGGTGCTGAGGAGAGGTTCAGCCAGGTCTTTCGCATGGATCTCCCGAAGTACTCACACCTAGCCTGGTATGCCGAAAACTATAGGGGACAGATGGATGCGTTTGGTTATTCCGAAGATATCGACTGCTTTTGTGGTGACTGAATGACCGCGTTAGGCTCGCTCACTTTCTCTGATGAACCGGCCCATGTCCAATAAAGCGCGAGGGCCAGCACGACAGCAACTGTTGGATACGTTACGAAATTTAGCGTGTAGAGCGCCCACACCTTCGCTGACATCGCGAATCTATCGAAGCCCTGAATGGTGTAGTCCTCCGGCATCTCGAGCTTTGCTCGGAGGTAATCACCACGAAAGTCATTGTTCGAGTGAGTTTCATACAGTTTAAGTACGTCGTGGTAGTCCTTCCAACAAGCGTCGTACTTCGCCTGATCAAAGCTCCCTTCCTTCTTAAATGGGTGAGCTTTTTGCTTTAGCTCACCTAGCTTAGAGGCGCAGGAATACATCTTTTCTGACCTATTCGAGAAGTCATTTTTTTCAATGAGAAGCGAATAAACAAGCACTGCTATTGATGCGAAAACTTGGAGAAGAACCACCTCCTTTCTTTGGATATTCTCGCCGAGATCGTACGCCTGCATCAGTGAAACTAATATCAGAACCAGTGACAAAACCACGACAGTATAAGTCGATAGTTTCGCGTGGAGCCGTAGGCGCCGCGACGCGTGAAACCTCGTCTTCGAGGTGGCATCCATTTTTTTGTATAGATTTTTAAAGCTATCAGAACCCGACAATGCGCACCCTCCATGAGACAGGCGCGCATCTTATCCTTGAGGCTCACTCATGCCCACAGCAATCGATTTATTCGCCGGTCTCGGCGGATGGTTCCACCGGCGCCCGCAATGCCGGCATCGAAGTTATCTGGGCGGCCAACCATTGGCCGGTCGCCGTCGAATGGCATATCGCCAACCACCCAAAAGCCATCCACATCTGCCAAGACCTGCATCAGGCGGATTGGTCGAAGGTGCCCGCTCACGACATCATGCTCGCTTCACCCTGCTGCCAAGGCAATTCGAAAGCCCGGGGCAAGAAGTCAGGCAATGCACAGCACGACGCATCCCGGTCGACAGCATGGGCGGTTGTGTCCGCCGCCGAGTACCACAAGCCCGAAGTGGTGCTGGTCGAGAACGTCGAAGAGTTCTCGGACTGGGCATTGTATCCAGCCTGGTCGCAAGCCATGGCAGCGCTGGGCTACATGATCGCGCCGCACTTAGTCGACTGCGCTGATCTCGGCGTGCCGCAGCACCGAGTGCGCCTGTTCTTGGTCTGCACCCGCAGCAAGTCGCCGCTGATGCTCCAGCTCCACCGGCGCCAGCACGTTCCCGCCGCCAGCTTCCTCCAGTTCAACGCTGGGCGCTGGTCACCGATCGAAAAGCCAGGGCGCGCCCAGGCCACTTTGGACCGGGTGCGCAACGGCCGAGAGCGATTCGGCGATCAGTTCATCATGCCCTACTACGGTAATGGCTCAGGGCTGACTGGTCGTGATATCAACCGCCCGATCGGCACCATCACCACGCTGGATCGCTGGGCGCTGGTTCGAGGCAACGAAATGCGCATGCTGTCGGCCAACGAGGCGCTGGCCGCCATGTCGTTCCCCGCCGATACCCTGCGTCCCGACAACCACCGGCTGACCATGCACATGGCTGGCAACGCTGTTCCGCCGCTTGCTAGCCAGCGGATCATCGAGGCGCTGAAAGATGCTGCTTGATGCCCCAAGCCTGTTGCGCCGAAGTGGACGGCCAAAAAGGTTATGCGAGTTTAGGCTTTAAATACTGCTCAATGCCTGCAACGCAGCGATTGAAACTCTGCCGAAACTCATCACCATCATCGCCCAACTTGTCGAAGATGATCTTAGGCTTGTCCTTTATAACGTCCCAATAAGTTCTGCGATAATCCTCATCTTCCCGAGGATCCGACGCCATTAGCCAATATTCAACATATAGCAAGAAATCATGCTGCATACTAAATAACGGCTTGAAGAGCTCGCCCAACTCCTTCCCCCAGAGCGCTTCACTTTCAAGCAGAGTCGCATGAATAGGGGCGCGCGCAGCGAACATTGCGTCGAACCTTTTTTGGTAGCCGCTGCATTTGCGTAAGTAACTTTTTTCGCGAAAAGTCAGATCTGCTTCCTCTTCAGGCTTTAGCTCCAACTCAGAACCCATCATCGCTGGCGAGCGGGCGCGCTCAACTGACTCTCTGTACTTATAGAGCTCAATTAAGGCCTTACGCGCTAGCTCATGATGAGTAGTCCCTCTGAGCTGTCTCTTCCATGTTGCAAGTCCTTCGATACCAACATAAAAAGCTAGTCCAATACCTAAGGCGCTTGCGATCGTACCAAGGATAGAGAACGCGTCTTTGGTCAACGACCAGTCAACATCTGTCAGCGCCAAACAAAAAGACATCTTTTCCTCCCAAAAAGACAGCCAATATACCGGCGAGACACCCCCATGCCCACAGAAAACAAACCGGCCGAGCCATTGAAGGTTGAGCGATCGACAGTCACGAAGCTGGTGATCACCGGCGCGCCAAGCCTCGATCCGATAACTGTGTTCCTTGAGGACCTGGCCCCTCGCAAAGGCAAGATCACCGTCAGCTGCTGCGACAAGAGCTGGCACTTCTACTGGGGCGGCATGTGGGACGGCCTCACCATCGGGCAGTTCTTTTGCCGCCTTGATGAGGACTACATCATCGGTTACTTCCAGCCAATGCTCGAGTCTCAGAGATTTTCCAATGACGCGCTATTGGCCTTGGCCAAGAAATCTGTAATCGACCCGCGCCGGATGCGCAAAGGGTATTGGGAGTTTGGCGACAGCCTAGATCAGGAAGATGCCCGCGACCTCTACGACCAGATCGACGAACTTCGCGGAGTTGAGTCGATTTCGATGGGACACCAGCAGGGTGAACTTCTGACCAACTTGTTCGGCCCAGAGTGGTGGCATCTGGTGGACGAGAAAGCCGTCGAGCCGAATCCCGCCTAGAATCACCTGTGCCGCATTATCGCAGCGGTGCAGCAGGCTCTTAGCCAGGAGCAGTAGGTGGAGGCACGATAAATCTTATGGAGATTGGTCGCCAGACTTATTGCCCGTCCAGATATCGTTACGTTGATCATCAACTGCGCAGCTAACTAGAAGCAGTCATCTCAAGACCCAAAAATTTTGTATCCTTTTCTGGCATGCTAAGAGACGACTGAGATCAACCGAGAATGGGGGGCGTAGGATGCAAAATAAACATGGTCTATCTAGGGAAATACCACCAGCCATAAAACTGCTGGTAAGGCAGCGATGTGGGTTTGGATGCGTTATATGCGGATCAGGGCTGATTGAATACGAACATGTCAACCCTATATTCGCTGACGCTGAAGAACACAGTGCTGATAAGATAACGCTCCTATGTCCAACATGCCACGCCAACGTAACTAGAAAATTCTGGTCAAAAGAAAAAGTAAGAAAAGCTAACGAAAAACCTTTTTGCAAGCAGGCAGGCAATCCCAAATCCATGCTTGATTTTAGTGGCGGCCATCCGATTTTAGTATTTGGAGGTACAACGTTTTACAATTGTTCAATACCAATAAAACTATTTCACATTCCGCTAATAAAAATCGCACCACCAGAAATAGAAGGTGGGCCGTTTCTCTTGTCCGCAATGTTTTGCGATTCTCAAGGTCGAATATCTCTCGAAATCGAAAACAACGAATGGACTGCACAAAGTACAAACTGGGATGTAACTGTTATCGGAGGAAAAATAACCATTAAGGAAAATAAGGGACAGACACATTTAGTTCTGAAAGTCGACCCACCCAATAAAATAATCGTAGAAACTCTCAATATGAGATTTGGAAAGTTCACCTTCTTCGTAACACCATTACTCTATGAAATAACAGGACCGTCAGGCTCAAAAATCCGAATGAGTGGAGGTATGACTGACGGCTGCGAGGTAGGAATGGTGATAGGGAATTTTTAGTACTAATCAACCTTGCTAATAAGCGTGCCGTTAGCACGCTTAAACAACTTTAAAACAACATCTAACGCTTTCCTCCCTCCCCCTTCAAAGTCAGCCGCTATAGCGGCAAGGATACCTAGGCGCCTGAAGAAAGCTGAGCGCGAAAAGTGCGGCTGAAGTATGGCGGGCATTGCGCGTATTGCGGCGTGCTGCTGGGTGACCGCTGGCATGCCGATCACCTCGAAGCAGTTCGCCGCAACTGGGGAAAGGAAGCGAAGCTTGCACCAGCGCTGAGCCCTGAAAACCACAATCTCGCCAACATGATGCCGGCCTGCGTCCCCTGCAACTCGAGCAAGCACGCCATGCCGCTGGAACCCTGGCGCGAGTGGATCGCCGGACACGTCAACAGCCTCAACAACTACCACCCCATCTACCGGCTCGCCAAGTCGTACGGCTTGATCGCCGAGACTGGCGCGCCGGTGGTCTTCTACTTCGAAAAGGTGAACCCATGATCGCTATCAAGGAACGGTCGATCCTGTTCTCGGCGCCGATGGTGCGCGCCATTCCGGATGGCCGGAAGACGGTAACGCGGCGGCCGGTCAAGGTTCAGCCGCATATCGACGCCAGTGGCAATTTCTGTGTAGGACGCCCCAACTACGGCCAGGACGGTCACGGCAAACCTGTGACCAAGCACTTCATCAAAGACTGCTGCCCCTATGGCAAGCCCGGCGACCGGCTGTGGGTGCGCGAGACCTGGGTGGCGGACGCACAGGTTGATGCGGTAGCGCCGCGAGACCTGAGCCAAGGCGAGCCGATCCAGTACCCGGCAGATGGAGCGGTCAGGCAGACCGGATGCTCGATGATCACGCCAGGGAAAGGCCGCCCCTCTATACACATGCCGCGTTGGACCAGCCGCATCTTGCTGGAGATCACCAACGTGCGCGTGGAGCGGTTGCAGGATATCAGCGAAGACCAGGCCAAGGCTGAAGGCTGCTTCTTCACCGATTACGGCCAGGAGTGCTTTCACGGTGGCACTGGCTGGAAAGACGTAGGCATCTGTCCAGCGCAGGTAGGCCATCGGCAGCGCACCGGCTGGGCCTGGGACAAAACCACCAGCCATGAGGAATGCCTTGGGACACCGCGCTGGGCGTTCGCCAACTTGTGGAACGCCAACGGCGGAGACTGGGACGCGGACCCGTGGGTCTGGGACGTTGAGTTCAAAAGGGTGACGCCATGATCGCCCTCGCCTGGTTCGCCTACGTGTACTGTTACAAGGGGCCGAGGCGATAAACAACCGTTAATACAACTGCCCCTTCCTCTTCGCGTCCGTTAACAACTCTAACCCAATCATTCGCGCAAGAACTTCGGGGGGCAATGCACCAAGCGAAGCCCATTTCGAGTCGAAGTCACACCCTACATTGATCATGCCCTTTTCCACTGAGTACCAGACTCTGTAGGTCTTCCCTTCGAATTCCAGATCTATCGTCTCACGCATAAAAACATCCTCATCACTTTGGCTCGAATGCAATAACCGTAGACCTTTCCCTTAAATCCACAAATCCTGCCGGTGTACGGCGGGCGAGGATTCCCTATGCCTACCGCATATACAGACGAAATAAAAAATGGCATCAGCTTTTCCACCTTTGCCATGAACTGCGCTCGCGAATTTGGCGCAACCATCACCCTTCGAGATGAGTCGGGCGGTGGCGACAAAATCCCACAGCGATTCGAGCCAGACAGCTATCACTCCAAGGCACTGAATTCGGACCGGGAGAAACTGGCCGCACTTGAGTCGATGACTTTGGCCGCATGCGAATAGAAGGCTGCATCAGAGCACACCGCGTCGGAAGTGCAGCGCCTTGAGTGGATCAAAGAGCGCAACGCCTTGCGCCAGAGCTACGAAGAAATGCTGAAGTGCGCACAATCTTGGGTTCCGCCGACCGAAGAGCATGTCGGCCTGAAGGAATTCATGATTCAGCAGATCACGGACTCCATCAGATGGGACTGCGACATCAGCTATTACGCCAAGCCAACACCTGTGCTGTTTGACCTTGAATGGCTGGAAGCGGCGAAGGAAAAGACCATCACAAGCATGGCCTACCACAAGAAAGGATATTCAGAAGAGGTTGCTCGGACTGAGCAACGTAATGCCTGGATCAGCGCCCTCCGCGCCAGCCTGTAGCCCATCACCAACTTCTGCCGCCACGCGCGGCATGGAGCATCACCTCATGGCAAACGCCACAGCGGCAAAGGCCATCAGCATTCAACCGCGCTTCATCAGGTTTGGCGATGCTCCTGGCTATCTCGGCATGTGCCGGGACGAATTCAACAAAACGGTGCGCCCAAGCGTTCGAGAATTCCCGATTAGGAAACAGGGGGTGGCCTTCGACCGAATAGAGCTCGATGAGTGGGCTGACGCCTACGTCGAAAGCAAGTCGGTTGAAAAGGCAGCGAATCAGGACAACAATCACCCCTGCAGCGAACGCCAGTGTGAAGCCAAAGGAGGCAAACCATGGCGAGAAAAGCGATCTCCGGTCTCTACCAGAAAGGTGGAGTCTGGCAAATCGACAAGGTTTTCCGAGGTGAGCGACTTCGAGTAAGCACTGGAACTGGTGACAGGCAAGAAGCAGAGCAGTACCTGATTCATCGCCTTGAGCAGCTTCGGCAGCAAAAGGTATATGGCGTACGCCGAACCAGAACGTGGGAAGAAGCGGCGACGAAGTTTCTAATTGAGCGCAAGGATCAGCCATCAATCAAGCTGACGGCGCACCACTTGAAGCAATTGCACCCTTATCTCAAAGACCTGCCATTGACGCACATCGATGACCAGGCGCTTGAGCCGTTCGTAAAGGATCGTTTGAAGGGAATGGTGTTGCCGTGCGGCAAGCAGTTGAAGCCGGTAGCGCCGCGCACGATAAACATTTCAATCGAGCGGGTGATTCGGGTTCTATCGCTTTGCGCAAGGAAGTGGCGGGACGAGGAGCGCAGGCCTTGGCTTGATTCGGTGCCAATGCTGGCCAAGCTGGATTTGAAGAAGAAGGTTCGCGAGCCCTACCCCATGACATGGGAGGAGCAGTCGATACTTTTCGGAGAGTTGCCGGCTCACCTGCAAACGATTCCGTCGGGCGCTGAGCTCGGGCATCTGATTGAGGCTGCGAATATGGTATCAGCAACAGACTCACGCGGACCGGTGCTGACGATCTTGAAAAGGAAAATTGGATGAAGTCCTGAAAAACTCCCCACCAATGAAAAAGCCCAACTGGCTAGAGTTGGGCTAAGTCATTGAAAAATATGGTCGGGACGGAGTGATTCGAACACTCGACCCCTAGCACCCCATGCTAGTGCGCTACCGGACTGCGCTACGCCCCGACTGATGTTGCATCTCGTTCTTCACCTCGAAGAACGCTCAAGAATATATCGCAAGCTTTTGAAAACTGGAAGTATTCAAACGCCGCTTTTTATTTCTTGAGCACCACCAGGACATCTTCCAATTCGGCAATCATCTGCCGAATCATCTGTTTGTACTGGGTGGTATCGTCTTTGGCTTCGTCGCCGGACAGACGCAGACGTGCGCCGCCGATGGTGAAACCCTGATCGTAAAGGAGCGCGCGGATCTGCCGGATCATCAGCACGTCCTGGCGCTGATAATACCGGCGGTTCCCGCGGCGTTTGACGGGGTTGAGCTGAGGAAACTCCTGCTCCCAATAGCGCAGCACGTGTGGCTTTACGGCACACAGCTCGCTGACTTCACCAATGGTGAAGTAGCGTTTGCCCGGGATGACGGGTAGTTCGTCGTTATGACTTGGTTCCAGCATAAGCCTCAACTCGGGCCTTCAACTTCTGCCCTGGACGAAAGGTGACCACACGGCGAGCCGTGATCGGGATTTCTTCCCCCGTTTTCGGGTTGCGGCCAGGCCGCTGGCGTTTGTCCCGAAGGTCGAAATTGCCGAAACCGGACAATTTGACCTGCTCGTTGTCTTCAAGAGCGTGCCTGATTTCCTCGAAAAACAGTTCTACCAATTCCTTGGCTTCCCGCTTGTTCAGGCCCAGCTCTTCATACAGACGTTCCGCCATCTCAGCTTTCGTCAAAGCCCCCATACGTCACTTCCTTAACGTGGCGTTCAACCTTTGTTCGAGCGAGGTGAGGATATTTTGCGTCGTCGAATTCACCTCATCGTCATTAAGAGTGCGCGATGGATGCTGCCAGGTCAAGCCAACTGCAAGGCTTTTTCTATCAGGATCAATACCTTTACCCTGATACACGTCAAACAGCCTGAGCTCTGTGAGCCATTCGCCTGCATTTTCACGGATTACGTCCAGCACAGCCGAGGCCGCGACGTCTTTGTGCGCGATCAGTGCAAGGTCACGACGCACTTCAGGAAAGCGCGACAACTCGTGGAATTTCGGCATTTTACCGAGCGCCACTTCCGCCAGAACCAGCTCGAAGACGAACACCGGACGATCCAGCCCCAGCGCCTTCGACAGCTCAGGGTGAATTGCACCGATGAAGCCCACTTCGCGACCATCACGCTCGATGCGCGCGGTCTGGCCCGGATGTAGCGCTGGGTGTTTGCCCGGAGCAAACGTGAACGAATCCAAGGCACCGGCAAAACCCAATACCGCTTCCACGTCAGCCTTGACGTCGAAGAAGTCGACGGTGTCGCGGCCCTGAGCCCAGCCTTCCGGCAAGCGGCTGCCGCAAACAACGCCGGACAACATCGGCTCTTGCTTCAGGCCTTCAAGCTGACCAACGAAGCGCAGGCCGCTCTCGAACAGACGCACGCGATCCTGCTGACGATTGAGGTTGTGCTGCAACGCCTTGACCAGACCTGGCCACAGCGACGAGCGCATGGCTGCCATATCGTTGGAGATCGGATTGGCCAGCAACAGCGGCTCGACGCCTGGATTGAACAATTCGAACTGACGCGGATCGATGAAGCTGTAAGTGATCGCTTCCTGATAACCACGAGCAACCAGCAGACGACGCAGCTCAGGCAGATCACTACGCGCTTCGGCCTTGGCTTGGGGTGCCAGACGCGCTTGCGGGTAGCGAACCGGCAGACGGTTGTAACCGTACAGACGAGCCAGCTCTTCGATCAGGTCGACTTCCAGACTGATATCAAAGCGGTGGCTTGGCACTTCAACGCGCCATTGACCTTCGCCGTCAGCGGTAATGCTCAGGCCCAAGGCACTGAGCAGACGCTCGACCTGTGCCGAATCCATCTCCATGCCTAGCATCTGCGCGATGCGCTGAGCACGCAAAGTGATCGGTGCAATCGATGGCAGGTGTTGCTCGCTGACGGTCTCGATGATCGGGCCAGCTTCGCCACCAGTGATTTCCAGCAGCAGGCCAGTGGCGCGCTCCATGGCTTCACGGGCCAGCTGCCAGTCAACGCCACGCTCGTAGCGATGCGAAGCGTCGGTGTGCAAGCCGTAGGAACGTGCCTTGCCGGCAACAGCAATCTGATCAAAGAACGCAGATTCCAGGAACACATCGCGCGTGGTCGCGGAAACACCGCTGTGCTCGCCACCCATGACGCCGGCGATCGCCAGTGCACGAGTGTGGTCAGCGATGACCAGCGTATCGCTACGCAGGCTGACTTCCTGACCATCAAGCAGAACCAGCTTCTCGCCCTCTTCAGCCATGCGCACACGAATGCCGCCATGGATTTCGGCGAGATCGAAAGCGTGCAGTGGCTGGCCGAGCTCGAGCATCACGTAGTTGGTGATGTCGACGGCAGCGTCGATGCTGCGCACGTCGGCGCGACGCAGACGCTCAACCATCCACAGCGGGGTTGGCTTGGACAGGTCGACGTTACGGATGACCCGGCCCAGATAACGTGGGCAGGCCGCTGGGGCCAGCACCTCGACCGAACGGACTTCGTCGTGTACCGCTGCAACCGCAGCCACCACAGGACGGGTTACCGGCACGGCGTACAGCGCGCCGACTTCACGGGCCAGACCGGCCAGGGACAGGCAGTCACCACGGTTCGGGGTCAGGTCGACCTCGATGCTGGCGTCTTCCAGATCCAGGTACACACGGAAGTCTTCGCCCACCGGCGCATCGGCCGGCAGTTCCATCAGACCGTCGTTGCCTTCACCGACCTGCAACTCGGCTTGCGAGCACAGCATGCCGTTCGACTCGACGCCGCGCAGCTTGGCTTTCTTGATCTTGAAGTCGCCCGGCAGTTCTGCGCCGATCATGGCGAAAGGAATCTTCAGGCCCGGGCGCACGTTTGGCGCTCCGCACACGACCTGGAAGGTTTCCGCGCCATTGCTGACCTGGCACACGCGCAACTTGTCGGCATCCGGATGCTGCTCGGTGCTCAGCACCTCACCCACAACCACGCCGCTGAATACACCGGCGGCCGGCGTAACGCTATCGACCTCAAGACCGGCCATCGACAGACGGGCAACCAGCTCGTCGCGCTCTACCTGCGGGCTAACCCAGCCACGCAGCCATTGTTCACTGAATTTCATCCTGCTCTCCTAAGAATTCGTTACGACTAGCGAAATTGCGCGAGGAACCGCAAGTCGTTGTCGAAGAACAGACGCAAGTCGTTCACGCCGTAACGGAGCATGGCCAGACGCTCGACGCCCATGCCGAAGGCAAAGCCGGAGAACTCTTCCGGGTCGATGCCGGACATGCGCAGCACGTTCGGGTGAACCATGCCGCAGCCCATCACTTCCAGCCAGCCAGTCTGTTTGCAGACGCGGCAGCCTTTACCGCTGCACATCACGCATTCCATGTCGACTTCGGCGGATGGCTCGGTGAACGGGAAGTACGAAGGACGGAAACGCACGGCCAGTTCTTTCTCGAAGAACACCCGCAGGAATTCTTCGATGGTGCCTTTGAGATCGGCAAAATTGATATCGCGATCGACCAGCAGGCCTTCGACCTGGTGGAACATCGGCGAATGGGTGATATCGGAGTCGCTGCGATAGACGCGGCCCGGGCAGACGATGCGGATCGGCGGCTGCTTGGATTCCATGGTGCGGACCTGGACGGGCGAGGTATGGGTGCGCAGCAACATGTTGGCATTGAAATAAAAGGTGTCATGCATCGACCGGGCCGGGTGATGGCCTGGGATGTTGAGCGCTTCAAAGTTGTGGTAGTCGTCTTCGACCTCTGGGCCTTCGGCAATGCCGTAGCCAATGCGGGTGAAGAACTGCTCAACGCGCTCCAGAGTCCGGGTGACCGGATGCAGACCGCCAGAGGTCTGGCCACGGCCCGGCAACGTCACGTCGATGGATTCGGCAGACAGTTTGGCAGCCAGTTCGGCTTCTTCAAACAATGCCATGCGCGCATTGAGAACGCCTGTAACACGTTCCTTGGCAACGTTGATCAGCGCGCCGACTTGCGGACGCTCTTCTGCCGGCAGATTCCCCAGGGTCTTCATCACCTGAGTCAATTCGCCCTTTTTGCCAAGGTATTGAACCCGGATTTGCTCCAGGGCATTGATATCTTCAGCGCTTTGCACAGCCTCTAGTGCTTGAGAGACCAGCGCATCCAGGTTTTCCATGTACAGACTCCAGATACAAAATAGGGGAAGAGCTTGAAGGCTCTTCCCCTATTTATGACGTTTAACACCTGGCCCCACAGAGGTGAGGCCGGGTGACTGTCGGGGGTACTTAAGCCAAGGTGGCTTTAGCTTTCTCGACAATCGCAGCAAACGCCGCTTTTTCGTTCACTGCCAGATCAGCCAGAACCTTGCGGTCGATCTCGATGGACGCTTTTTTCAGGCCAGCGATGAAACGGCTGTAGGACAGACCGTTAACACGAGCACCAGCGTTGATACGAGCGATCCACAGAGCGCGGAACTGACGTTTTTTCTGACGACGGTCACGGTAGGCGTACTGGCCTGCCTTGATTACCGCTTGCTTGGCAACACGGAATACGCGGGAGCGTGCGCCGTAGTAGCCTTTAGCAAGTTTCAGAATTTTTTTGTGACGCTTACGGGCAATGACGCCACGCTTTACACGAGCCATGAGTTACTTCCTCTATTCTTGACTAAATTAACGAAGGCGCAGCATGCGCTCGACTTTTGCCACGTCAGACGGATGCAGCAAGCTGCTACCGCGCAGTTGACGCTTACGCTTGGTCGACATTTTAGTCAGGATGTGGCTCTTGAAAGCGTGCTTGTGCTTGATGCCGTTAGCAGTTTTCAGAAACCGCTTGGCAGCACCACTTTTGGTTTTCATTTTTGGCATGTTCGGATACTCCGCATTCAGTTGATAAACATAATCAGAAGGCCTGCCGTGCCCTGTTGATTACTTCTTCTTTTTCGGGGCGATGACCATGATCAGCTGGCGTCCTTCCATCTTAGGATGCTGTTCGACCGAACCGTACTCGAGCAGGTCTTGTTCAACCCGCTTGAGGAGTTCCATCCCCAGCTCCTGGTGGGCCATCTCACGGCCGCGGAATCGCAAGGATACCTTGGCCCTGTCCCCGTCACTCAGGAAACGTACCAGGTTGCGCAGTTTTACCTGGTAATCCCCTTCCTCCGTCCCTGGACGAAACTTGATTTCTTTAACCTGAATCTGCTTCTGGTTTTTCTTCGCCGCGGCAATCTGCTTCTTCTTCTCGAAGATCGACTTGCCGTAGTCCATCACCCGGCAAACAGGCGGGACTGCATCGGCGGAAATTTCCACCAGATCAAGCTTTGCTTCTTCAGCGATACGAAGCGCTTCATCAATCGAGACGATGCCAATCTGCTCGCCATCAGCGCCAATTAACCGAACCTCGCGTGCCGAGATATTCTCGTTGATCGGGGCTTTCGGTGCAGCTCGTTTATCTTGTCTCATTTCACGCTTAATAATAATTACTCCGAATCTGGGCGACCACGCCGGGAAACCGCTTGCGCGAGAAACTCAGCGAACTGGGCGACGGGCATCGAGCCCAGGTCAGCACCTTCACGAGTACGCACAGCGACAGTCTGCATCTCGACTTCCTTATCTCCGATAACCAAAAGATAGGGAACCTTGAGCAAAGTATGCTCGCGGATTTTAAAGCCGATCTTTTCATTTCTCAAGTCGGACTTGGCACGAAATCCGCTTTCGTTGAGAGTTTTTTCAACCTCTGCAACAAAATCTGCCTGTTTATCAGTGATATTCATGATCACCGCCTGGGTCGGCGCGAGCCACGCAGGGAAAGCACCTTCGTAGTGCTCGATCAGAATCCCGACGAAACGCTCGAAAGAACCGAGGATCGCTCGGTGCAACATCACAGGGTGTTTGCGGCTGTTGTCTTCAGAGACGTATTCAGCGCCCAAACGGACAGGCAGGTTAAAATCGAGCTGCAAGGTACCACACTGCCAGACGCGACCGAGACAATCTTTCAGCGAGAACTCGATCTTCGGCCCGTAGAAAGCACCCTCGCCCGGCTGCAGATCGTACGGCAGGCCAGCAGAATCAAGGGCTGCAGCCAATGCTGCTTCAGCGCGATCCCACAGCTCATCGGAGCCGACACGTTTTTCCGGACGAGTGGACAGCTTCATCTCGACTTCGGTAAAGCCGAAATCGCGATAGACGTCCATGGTCAGCTTGATGAACGCAGCGGACTCGGCCTGCATCTGCTCTTCGGTGCAGAAAATGTGCGCGTCGTCCTGGGTGAACGCTCGCACACGCATGATGCCGTGCAACGCACCCGACGGTTCGTTACGGTGGCAGGCACCGAACTCGGCCAGACGCATCGGCAACTCGCGGTAGCTTTTCAGGCCCTGATTGAACACCTGCACGTGGCACGGGCAGTTCATCGGCTTGATGGCGTAGTCGCGGTTTTCCGACTGAGTGGTGAACATGTTGTCGGCATAGTTGGCCCAGTGCCCGGATTTCTCCCACAGGCTGCGGTCGACGACTTGAGGAGTCTTGATCTCAAGGTAGCCGTTGTCGCGCTGGATCTTGCGCATGTACTGCTCGAGCACCTGGTACAGAGTCCAGCCATTCGGGTGCCAGAACACCATGCCCGGCGACTCTTCCTGAGTGTGGAACAGGCCCAGGCGCTTGCCGATCTTGCGGTGATCGCGCTTCTCGGCTTCTTCGATGCGCTGGATGTACGCCGCCAGCTGTTTCTTGTCCGCCCAGGCGGTGCCGTAGACGCGCTGCAATTGCTCGTTCTTGGCGTCGCCACGCCAGTAGGCGCCCGACAGCTTGGTCAGCTTGAAGGATTTCAGGAAACGCGTGTTCGGCACGTGCGGACCGCGGCACATGTCGACGTACTCTTCGTGATAGTACAGACCCATGGCCTGCTCGTTCGGCATATCTTCGACCAGACGCAGCTTGTAGTCTTCGCCGCGGGCCTTGAACACTTCGATCACTTCGGCGCGCGGAGTGACTTTCTTGACGACGTCGTAATCCTTCTCGATCAGCTGCTGCATGCGCTGTTCGATGGCCGCCATGTCTTCCGGCGTGAAAGGACGCTCGTAGGCGATGTCGTAATAGAAGCCTTCGTCGATGACCGGGCCGATGACCATCTTCGCGGTCGGGTACAGCTGTTTGACCGCGTGGCCAACCAGGTGCGCGCAAGAGTGGCGAATGATCTCCAGCCCCTCTTCATCCTTTGGCGTAATGATTTGCAGGGTCGCGTCGCTGCTGATGATGTCGCTGGCGTCGACCAGTTGGCCATTGACCTTGCCCGCGAGCGTCGCCTTGGCCAGACCTGCACCAATGGATGCGGCGACCTCGGCTACGGAAACCGGGTGATCGAATGAACGTTGACTGCCGTCGGGAAGAGTAATAGTTGGCATGGCGCCTCCTCTCCTAGTGGTGACCCCTACCAAAGGTCACGTGGGTTGGGATGAGCCAGTACAAGATCCGATCCAGGCCATTCAATGACGAACGCCTGCCTTACAGCGGCAGGAGCCTTGCGGCCAACCGGAAAACCGAACCAGAGTGACTGGGATTCAAATCGGAAAATTCGCACGCCGACCGCTTCGGGACTGAAGGTCATCCGAAGCCTGAGAACGCTTGAGCCCGGCATGCTAGCACAGATGAGCGGTCGCTTACGCCCTGATTTGGCAGAAGGCGAAATGTCCGTTTTTATGCCAGAGTGCTGAACTTGATAGGCCGTTGCGCCCTCAGATAACAAGACATTGACCCACAAGGAGCATCCTCGCATGCGTCTGAAAAGCTTATTCGCCGTCGTCGCCCCCGTCGTTATGCTGCTGCCATTGAGCGCCCATGCCGACTGGCCGAAAGGCGAGCGCGAGAAGTACATGGCCCAGTGCACTCAGGCTGCCACCCAGCAAATTGGTGCTGCCGCAGCGAAATCCCACTGCGCTTGTGGTGCTGACGCCATCAAGTCCTATCCGGCCAGCGACATTCAGGCGCTGATGGACAACAAGGCGACTCCTGAATTGCAACAGAAAGCCCTTGGCCAGATCGCCAAATGCAAGGCAAATACCGCCCCGAAAAAATAAGAAAACCGGGTATTAACATCGGCTGAAAGACGGAAAAAAGTGCTGGAAATGAGCCTTTTCAGACGATTTATGCAGGTTTTACAGGTTTTTTTATCGTCTTTACGTTTCGCTGAAAGCCTTTCAATCCGGGGCTTTCAGCAGAAACGGGTGGTAAAGAAAACACGACTGATTGGCAAACAGCACGTCCGGGGGGCTCCCAAAGCGAACATTTCGACTATGATACCCGGGTGTGCCCAGTTGGCCTGAGCAGCACAGTACTACTGAAAATATATGTTTCTTGGAGATACACCATGTCTAATCGCCAAACCGGCACCGTTAAATGGTTCAACGATGAAAAAGGCTTCGGCTTCATCACTCCTCAAGGTGGCGGTGACGACCTGTTCGTACACTTCAAAGCTATCGAATCCGACGGTTTCAAAAGCCTGAAAGAAGGCCAGACCGTCTCTTTCGTGGCTGAGAAAGGCCAAAAGGGTATGCAAGCTGCACAGGTTCGCCCAGAGTAATTTCTCGGCGCACTAAAAAAACCCCGTCCAAGTGACGGGGTTTTTTATGTCTTGAACAAAGTGTTCAGCCGCAATTGACGCGGGTAACCACCAGGTTGTTGTCGGTGTTCAGATTCAGGCGATCGGAGCGGTATTCCAGGGTGATCATGTCGTTTGGCTTGAGGAAGCGCGCATTTTGCGCCCCAGCCTTGGCACGTGCCTGATCCAGCAATTCAGGGGATGCCTTCTTGCCGATGGCGAATTGCGCTGCCGATGCTTCGCAGCGGCTGCTTCCCGATTCAGCCGCCACGGGCTCCTTTGCCGACTCGCTGGAGGTTGTGCTGCAACCAGCCAATAGCGCAGCGGCCATAAGTGCACCCAGTGTCGCGAACTTCAAAGGCATGAAGCCTCCTTGTTTTCAAATGTTTAAGCAGAGATCGTGCGACCGCCAATGCGGCGTTTGGTTTCAAGGCTCAAGCCATGCCCTGGCCCACGAGCGGAAAAATGCCGAGTGTGCCTGAGCTGCGCGCAGCGACTCAGCAAACAATCGTGACTGAATATTAACGACATCAATAAACGTCGATGTAGTCATAAGGCGGATTCGGCCAGTTGTCCCTGAGCGCGTTGTAAATCTGCATCACCCAGACTTCATCGCTGGCTGCGACGTTACCCACATAGCCGGAGCCCTTTGCCCAGGTTTCCAGGCGAAAAAGAAGACCGTCGATATCCTGCCCACCGGTCACGGTGGACAGATAGGCGATGCCGTCTTTGGTCACGCGCAATTGGTTGTGTACGTCGTCACTGGCCGAGGCGAGCAATTGGCGCACTGCTTCGAGTGTGAGGCCGTCAGGGCTATTCAGATCGATGTGCACAACAGGGTCCTTGGCAAGCCGGAAAAGACCAAGTGTCGCATAGCACTCCGCTCATGCCTAAGTCGCAGTGCCAAACGCCGCGCAAAATGGTTAACTCGAAAAACAGACATCCTGACCTTTCGAGCCTCCTCATGACCAGTGTAAGCATCGACGCCGCCATCAACGCCAGATGGGCCGAAGGACACAGCTCTTACAGCCCCGGCACGACGGAAGAACTGGCGTTGATCGGCATCGATTTACTGGTCAAGGAGTTGGGAATAGAAGCGGCGCAACATTTCATCAATCAGGTATTCGAACGCTATCCGATCGGTCAGGCCGAACAGGCACAGTGAAAACCCGCAGACAACAGCCTGCGGGTTGACGACTTATTTCAGACGCTTCAAGCGCTCGGTCAGCAGATCAAAGAATCCCTGGGCATCGCCATTTTCGACCCAGAACGCGTTTTTTGGTGCTTTCAAACCGTCGTACCAGTCAACGATGGTCTGGCCGAATGTCGGTCCTTCACGGCTATCCACCACGACGTTGACCGCACGGCCGGTGAATAGCTCAGGCTTGAGCAGGTATGCCACAACGGTCGCGTCATGCACCGGGCCGCCGGGAATGCCGTAGTGCTCCATATCGCCCTTGATGTATTCGTTGAGAATGTCGCCGACGATTTTGCTCGCATTGTTGTTCAGCGCGGCGATCTGCTTCAGGCGTGCATCGCTGGTCAGGATCTTGTGGGTCACGTCCAGCGGCAGATAGGTGAGTTTCACCCCGCTCTTGAGCACCACCTCGGCAGCCTGCGGATCAGCGAACAGGTTGAATTCAGCGACAGGGGTAATGTTGCCACCGTTGAAATGCGCCCCGCCCATGATCACCACTTCCTTGATGCCCTGAACGATTTCCGGTTCCTGGATCAACGCCAGAGCCAGGTTGGTCTGCGGGCCGAGCATGGCGATGGTGATGCTGTGCGGTTTGGCCGATTTAAGAGTGTCGATCAGATAATTGACCGCATTGCCTTTCGCCAGGCCTTTCTTCGGTTCGTGAACCGTCACGCCCGACAGGCCTTCCTTGCCATGAATATTCTCGGCGTAGATCGGCGTGCGCATCAGCGGCCTCGGTGCGCCAGCGTAAACCGGCACGTCTTCGCGCCCTGCCCATTCGCGAGCCAGCCGCGCGTTGCGCGAGGTCTTGTCCAGGCGCACATTGCCCGCGACGGTGGTCAAGGCACGGATATTCAATTCATCCGGCGAAGCCAGGGCAAAGAGCAAGGCGACCACGTCGTCAGCGCCTGGATCGGTGTCGATGATCAGGTCGATCTTTTCCGCCGCCTGTGCGCCGGTCGCAGTAATCACGGACAAAAGCAGCAGACCCCGAAGCAGTTGATGGAGTTTTTCAGCATAGCGTTGCATAGCGCATTCCTTGTGCAGGTGAAATCGGAAATCAGAATGTAACTCCGGCGACCAGAACGATGTTGCAGTACGGCTGACATTCTCCTGTACGAATGATCGCCCTGGCCTGTCGGCTAAGCACCTTGAACTGCTCATGAGTGAGCAGATCCCTACGGCCCAGCGCGCCCTCTTCGTTCAACGCGTCCAGATCGGCCAGCGCCGTGGGTTGCTTGTCGAAGATCTCCTTGGCCAGCACATGGCTTTCCACCTGCATCTCGCTGAGCACGACTTTCAGCGTGCTGACGAAATCAGGGACGCCATGGGTCAGCGCCAGATCAATCAATTCGACACCCGGCGGCACGGGCAAACCGGCATCGCCAATCACGACCATGTCACCGTGGCCAAGAGAAGCGATCAGTCGCGACAGCGCGACGTTGAGTAATGGAGTCTTTTTCATGCGGGTCTGAACGCCTGTACTTCGGACATGGTTGGAATCGACGGTTGTGCACCGGCACGGGTAACCGACAGTGCCGCAGCGATCTGACCGTAGCGGATCGCCTCGGCTTCGGATTTGCCATTGGCCAGCGCTGCGGCGAAGCCGCCGACAAAGGTGTCACCCGCCGCCGTGGTATCCAGCGCCTTCACGGTCGGCGCGGGGAAGTGTTCGAATCCCTTGCCATTGGCGAACAAAGAACCCTGCGCGCCCAAGGTGACGATGACTTTACCGGCACCCATGGCGATCAATTGGCTGGCAGCCGTTTCTGCCGACTGCAGCGAGTCGACAGCGAGCCCGCTCAATGCAGCGGCTTCGCTCTCGTTGGGGATCAGGTAGTCGATCGCGGCAAACCAGTCTGCCGGCAAAGGGCGACTGACTGGCGCCGGGTTAAGAATCACGGTTTTGCCCAGTTCACGTGCACGCTTGAGCGCATGCCCGACCGTCGCATCGGGAATCTCGAGCTGACAGATCACTACATCGGCGGCCTGCAAAATCGCGTCAAAGCGCTCGATTACCGCCGGCGTCATCGCGCCGTTGGCACCAGCGACAATCACGATGGCGTTCTGGCTGTTGTCATCCACCACAATCAGCGCGACGCCACTGGAATCCTCTACGACACTGACAGCCTGGCAGTCGATATCCTCGGCGAGCAAGGCATCGCGTAATCGCACGCCGTAGTCGTCATGGCCCACGCAGCCGATCATTGCCACCTGCGCGCCCAGACGAGCAGCGGCAACTGCCTGATTGGCGCCCTTGCCGCCCGACACCGTGGCAAAGGAATGACCAATCAGCGTTTCACCGCCGCGCGGCAGTCGTGGCGCCCGGGTGACCAGGTCCATGTTCAGGCTGCCTATTACCACTACATTTGCTGGCATACATCACTACTCATCAATTCGGTTTCAGCGATATTCGGTAAACACGCCGGACAGCGGCGCGGTCGATTCGCGCAGGACAATGCTCGGGGTCACGATGCGTTGATCGGTGCCCGAGTCCGGCGCAGCAATTCTGCGCAACAGCACTTCGGCGGCCATCTCGCCCAGTTGCAGGATCGACTGGCCGACCGTGGTCAGCGCCGGATAGACATAACGGCTCATCTGGATGTCATCGAAGCCGATCACGGACAATTCAGCCGGCACCCTGACATTCCGTTCCGCCGCCGCACGCAGCACACCGATACCAATCATGTCGTTGCCGGCAAAAATCGCGCTGGGCGGATTGCTTTCAAGCAGCCGGGCCGCGGCGTTGTAACCACCGGTGCTGGTGAAGTCGCTTTCCAGCATGCGCTCTTCGCGCACCTCGATTCCCGCCTCTTGCAGCGCTCGGCAATAACCGGCCTGACGCATTTGCGCCACGCTGGTACTGGCTGGACCGCCGATCGTGGCGATGTCGCGATGCCCCAACTCGAGCAGGTGGCGGGTTGCCAGATAAGCGCCGTATTCGTGGTCGATGCGCACCAGATCGGCATTCACACCTTCCAGGCCCCGGTCGACGATGACCATCGGCGTCTTCACGCCTGCCAGCCCTTGCGCCAGACCACTGTCACCGCCAGCAGAGGCGACGATCAAACCGTCGATGCGTTTTTCCAGCAACACGCGCAGATAACTGCGCTGCTTGTCCGGATTGTCGTCGGAGTTACAGAGAATCACGCAGTAACCGTTGCGCTCGCAGTAATCCTCGATTCCCCGCGCCAATTCAGCGAAGTACGGGTTGAGACTATTAGGTACCAGCAAACCGATGGTCGCAGTGGTCTTGGCTTTCAGCGAGCGCGCCACGGCACTGGGAACGTAGTCGAGGCTCTTGATCGCCGCCTCGACTTTGCGCCGCACTTCTTGACTCACCGGGCGGGTGTTATTCACCACGTGCGACACGGTCGTGTAGGAAATACCCGCAAGCGCCGCTACATCCTTGATCGTTGCCATGGTTCAGCCCCGGCGACTGGCGCGTTGACTGCGATAGGTGTCGAGCACCACAGCGATAACGATTACCGCGCCGGTGATGATGCGCTTGGTCGGCTCCGTCGCCCCAATCTGCGCGAGACCGGCCGCGAGCACGGAAATGATCAACACGCCAAAGAAAGTACTGATCACCGAACCGCGCCCGCCCATCAGGCTGGTGCCGCCGATAACCACGGCCGCGATCACTTGCAGTTCCAGTCCGGAACCTGCGTTCGGGTCCGCTGCTTCCAGACGGGAAATCTGAAACAGCGCAGCGATACCTGCCAGCAGCCCCATCAGGCTGAACACCAGAATCTTGTAGGGCTTGGGATTGATCCCGGCCAGACGCACGGCCTCTTCGTTGGTGCCGATGCCGATCAGATAACGACCAAAAACCGTGCGGGTCAGAACCGCCTGCGCAATGAAGATCACCAGCAAAGCGATGATGAACGACGGGGAAATGCCGAACGCGATCGGATTCGACAGCCAGGCGAACGCATCGCCAATGTACGCAGTACGCGACCCGGTCATCTGATATGCCACACCACGGGCCATTTCCAGCACGCCGAGGGAGACGATGAACGACGGAATCCGCCAGGCCACGGTGATCGAGCCAGTGATGGTGCCCGCCAGAGCCGCCACCGCCATGCCGAGCAGGGCCGCCGGCAAAACGCTCCAGCCCCAGCCGAGAATCGCAACGCTGACCGTCGATGCGGCCAGCGCCAGCACCGAGCCGACGGACAAATCAATACCGCCGATGATCAGCACAAAGGTCATGCCTACCGCCAGGACCATCAGATCGGGAATCTGGTTGGCCAGGGTGCTGAAAGTGTTGTACGAGAGAAAATGGCTGCTCAGGATCGAGAACAGCGCAATCATCGCCAGCAACGCACCGGCCAGGCCCAGATAAGTACCCAGACCGAAGAAATTGCCACTACGTTTACTGGCAGAAGATGCAGTTTTCATGGGAGATCCCTAGGCGCTGCTTCATTGAGCAACGCATCACGTTTTTGGTAGCCGGCGAATGCGGCGGCAAGCAAATCATCCTGGGTCCAGCTGTCGCGCTCGAAGGTGTCGATCAGCCGCCCCGCCGAGAGCACGCCGATCCGATCACAGATCAGCATCAACTCGCGCAAGTCGCTGGACACCACCACCAGCGCCTTGCCCTGACGGGTCAGCTCGCCGAGCAAACCGTAAATGTCGAACTTGGCACCGACATCAATTCCGCGAGTGGGCTCGTCGAACAGCAGCACTGAACAGTCGCGCTCCAGCCAACGACCGATCACGACCTTCTGCTGATTGCCGCCGGACAGCTCCGAAACCAACTGCGTAGGGCTCGAGCTGCGGATGCGCATGGCCTCGATCTGACGTTGCGCCAAGGAAATTTCGTCGCCGTTGTTGACGAAACCGCCACTGGAGATTTCCGGCATGTTGCCCAAGGCGATGTTGGCGCTGATCGACTGACTGAGCAGCAGCCCTTCGCCCTTGCGATCCTCGGTGATCAGCGCAATGCCGTTGCGTACCGCATCGACAGGCGAGCGAACACTCACAACCTTGGCCGGCGAGCCGAGCGCGATGGTGCCGCTGTCGGCAACATCGGCACCGAAGATCAGCCGCAGCAACTCCGTGCGCCCTGCCCCGATCAATCCGGAAATGCCGTAAATCTCGCCGGCGCGCACCTCGAAGGAAACATCGCGGACCTTGTCAGAACGCGTCAGGCCGTTGACCGTCAGCGCCGGAGCGCCGATCTTGCGCGGCCCCATGTCGATGTGTTCGCCCAGTTCGCGACCGACCATCAAGGTGACCAGTTGCTCGCTGTTGTAGTTGGCCATCGGCTCGACGCAGACCAGATTGCCGTCACGCAGCACAGCAATGCGTTGCGCCACACGCGCCAGTTCTTCGAGGCGGTGAGAGATATAAATGATGGAAACGCCGCGAGCCTGCAGTCGCGTGATCTGCTCGAAGAGCATTTCGACTTCGCGCGCGGTGAGCATCGCGGTCGGCTCATCGAGGATCAATACGTGGCAATCGCCGATCAGGTTGCGCGCGATTTCGACCATTTGCTGATGACCGATGCCCAACTCGCCGACCAGCGTGTCCGGGTCGATCGCATCGAGGCCGACCTGCGCCATGGCTTCGATCGCCGCCTTGCGCAATTGCTTGCGGCTGATCCAGCCCGCGCTGCTCGGCAGATTATCCAGAAACAGGTTTTCCGCCACCGACAGCGTCGGCAACAGATTGAGTTCTTGCATGACCATGCGCACGCCAAGCTCTTCGGCTTGGGTACGGCTGCCCGGACGATAGTCCTTGCCCTGGAATTGCATCTGGCCGGTGGTCGGCGTCACCAGACCACCAATGATCTTCGACAGGGTACTTTTGCCGGCACCATTTTCGCCGGTCAGCGCCAGTACTTCACCGCGCATCAGCGTCAGATCGATGCCGGTGAGCACCGGTTGCGCATAGGTCTTGCCGATACCGCTGACCGAGAGGACAGCGTTCGGAGCGGAAACTGACATAGGAATCTCCACGCGCTCGCCCGGACGGACGAGCGCCGTTGTGTCGCCAGATGACTTACTGGGTGACCAGCTCGACCGGTGTTTCGATCACGCCGTTGGCACCGCTGTCGACTTTCTCGCCTTTGATGATCTTCAGCGCGGTTTCGATGCCGAACACGGCCTGCCTGGCTGCAAACTGGTCAGCCGTCGCCAGTACGCGGCCGTCCTTGAGCATTGGCTTGATCGCGTTGATATTGTCGTAACCGACGACTTTCACCTGCCCTGCCTTACCAGCGGCACGGACTGCGGAAACGGCACCGACCGCCATGCTGTCGTTACCAGCCAGCAGTGCTTTGACATCCGGGTATTCACTGAGGATCGAAGCGGCAACCTTGTTGCCCTTGTCGATTTCCCAGTCACCGGATTGCAGCGAGACCACTTTGATCTGTGCGGCTTCCATCGCGTCCTTGAAGCCGGCCGTACGCGCCTGCGCGTTGGTGGTGGTGGACACGCCTTCGATGATGCCGACCTCGTCGCCCGCCTTCAGTTGCTTGGCCAGGTATTCGCCCACCAGACGTGCGCCCTTGCGGTTGTCCGGACCTACGAAAGGCACGTTGATGTTTTTGCTTTTGACCACAGCAGGATCGAGCTGGTTATCGATGTTGATCACCGTGATACCGGCGTCTACGGCCTTCTTGATCACTGGCACCATGGCCTTGGAGTCAGAAGGCGCGATCACCAGCGCATTCACCTTGGCCAGAATCATCTGTTCGACGATGCGAGTCTGGCCAGCGGTGTCGGTTTCGTCCTTGATGCCGTTGGAGATCAGATCGAAATCGGCGGAGTGTTCTTTCTGGTAGGCTTTGGCGCCGTCTTCCATGGTCAGGAAGAATTCGTTGGCCAAAGATTTCATGACCAGCGCGACTTTGGGTTTTTCTGCGGATTCGGCGAACGCCGAGGAGACAGGTAGTGCGGCGGCTGTGGCAGCCAGCATAGCGACAGCAAGAAGACGTGCGGCGAAGGGCAGCTTCATGGGTTCACTCCGATCTTATGATTATTGTGAGCAACGTTTGCGCTGACGTAACCTACGTCACGGCTTCGGGACCAGATGCCCTTCAAGCCGCGCAAACGTTTGCGTAGATCGAACTATGAGAATACCGCCGACATTTGTCAACAATCAGAAATCGTCTTTTGTTGTAGGCCGAATCGCTGAGTTGGCCATCTGACGCTTCAGGCGGTCGTGTTGACCAAGCCCCCGCTGGTAGCGCTTTTCGACATTTCCTTGACCAATGCACCCGCTACTTCCGCCAGTGCCGCGCTGGTTTGCGCAATCTGGCCCTGGATCGACATTACTGCCTGGGTTTTCGCTTCAGGCGTCGGATAGCTAGCAGCCTGAGCGGCAGCCAGTTGCTGTTGCTGCTCCTGGAGTTGCTTTTGCAATTCCTTCATCCGCTTGAGCAACGTCTTGACGGTGATGCTGAGATTGCTGTCAGCCTCCGTTTCACTGTTTTCCTGCACAGGACCACCACCGGTTCTGACCTGATTCTTCTCAGTCTTCTCGGTACCCAGCGCCTGCGCCGATGCCTCATTGGTCGCGTCGTTCAGGGTGTTGATAGTCGCTGCTGTTTTACCGCCGATGGTGACTGCAGCGGGATTGGCAAAACCGACCGTCAGTGACATGTGAACTCCTAAGATTTGGTTTCCTTGAGGACGCATCGGCCTGAAAGCACATTTCTTTAGCGGGGATTTGTCACGGGTCGGCATTTCAAAAAATCGCCATCGGTGAGCCGAACGAGAATCCGCCTGTCGTTCGGAATCCCGGATGGGCAAGGCGGAAACAATACTTCGACTATCGACAAATATTGATTTAAATCATCGGCTTAAACATTTTCCGTGGGCACATTACGCATGGTATGAATCCTGCTCCCCTCCTTGCACCTCAAGCATTCAGATCGGCTTGGGGCGCATCTAGATGAACCTGCATCAGCACCGTCTCACGACTAGAGAGAAAAATAATGAAATCTGCTTTCAATACCTTGATTCCGGGCGCATTGGCCCTCCTCCTGCTCCTGCCGAGCGCCGCTCAGGCAAAAGAAGTCGAAACCCAGACCAAACTGGCCAACGTCGTTGTTCTCGCCACGGGCGGTACCATCGCCGGCGCTGGCGCCAGTGCCGCAAACAGTGCCACTTACCAGGCAGCGAAAGTCGGTATCGAACAACTTATCGCCGGCATCCCCGAGTTGAGCAAACTGGCTAACGTGCGTGGCGAACAAGTCATGCAGATCGCTTCGGAAAGCATTACCAACGACAACCTGCTGCAATTGGGTCGTCGCGTTTCCGAACTGGCTGACAGCAAGGACGTTGACGGCATCGTTATCACCCACGGCACCGACACCCTCGAAGAAACCGCTTACTTCCTGAACCTGGTCGAGAAGACCGACAAGCCGATCATCGTCGTAGGTTCGATGCGTCCGGGCACTGCCATGTCGGCAGACGGCATGCTCAACCTGTACAACGCCGTCGCCGTGGCGAGCAGCAAAGAAGCACGCGGCAAAGGTGTGCTGGTCACCATGAACGACGAGATCCAGTCCGGTCGCGACGTCAGCAAAATGATCAACATCAAGACCGAAGCGTTCAAAAGCGCCTGGGGTCCACTGGGCATGGTTGTCGAAGGCAAATCCTACTGGTTCCGCCTGCCAGCCAAGCGTCACACCATGGATTCGGAATTCGACATCAAGGACATCAAGAGCCTGCCTGATGTAGAAATCGCCTATTCCTACGGCAACGTCGGCGATACCGCCTACAAGGCACTGGCGCAAGCCGGCGCCAAAGCGATCATCCACGCCGGCACCGGCAACGGTTCGGTATCGTCCCGCGTGGTTCCATCGCTGCAAGCGTTGCGCAAGGATGGCGTGCAGATCATTCGCTCGTCCCACGTCAACGCCGGAGGTTTTGTCCTGCGTAACGCCGAACAGCCTGACGACAAATACGACTGGGTTGTCGCTCACGATCTGAACCCGCAAAAAGCCCGCATCCTGGCGATGGTCGCGCTGACCAAGACCAACGACAGCAAAGAACTGCAACGGATGTTCTGGGAATACTGATTGAACATCGCCTGATCACTTCTCGATCAGGCAATTGCGCATCACCTGTCAGCTTGGCAGGTGGTGCCCCGCTTACACCCTTCCAATACTTTTCCCACAAAAATCTCGACAAGCCCTACACCAAAACCGGAAACCCGCTGTCAGAGGATTTTCTTGAATTTTAAGCAGTTGCGAAATCGCTTACAGTTAAATACTGTATGCACGTACAGCTTAATAAGGATAACCTCGTGGCCACCTCTCCTGCTGCTCCTGACGCCTACGAACGCATGGGTATGCGCGTTCAGAAAATCATCAATTCCCCCACCGCACAAAAAGCCAAGGCCGCACTTATTTTCCGTTTGCCGGATGAGCCGATGGATGACTGGGAGCGCCTGCTTGAGGAAATCGACGAGAACGACAACGTTACCCTCGCTTATCGCGATGACGGCGGCGTGCAGATTTTTTGGGTTGTGCCGAAGGAAGATTGATTCAATGAGTGTCCGGTGTATTGCTTTGCTGTTGCTGATTTTCGCTGTGAGCGCCCAGGCTGGCGCGCCACGAACCTTTTCCGAAGCCAAGAAAGCCGCGTGGAAACTCTACGCGCCGCAGTCCACCGAGTTTTACTGCGGCTGCAAATACACCGGCAACAAAGTCGATCTGAAGGCTTGTGGTTATGTGCCGCGCAAAAACGCCAAGCGTGCGTCGAGAATCGAGTGGGAGCACATCGTGCCGGCGTGGCAGATCGGACATCAGCGACAGTGCTGGCAGCAAGGCGGACGCAAGAATTGCACACGCTACGATCCGGTGTATCAAAAGGCCGAAGCTGACTTGCATAACCTGGTACCGAGCATCGGTGAAGTCAACGGTGACCGCAGCAACTTCAGTTACGGCTGGTTGCCGGTGCAGTCCGGTCAGTACGGTTCCTGCCTGACGCAGGTCGACTTCAAGGCGAAGAAGGTCATGCCCCGCCCTTCGATTCGCGGCATGATCGCCCGCACATATTTTTATATGAGCAAACAATACGGACTGCGCCTGTCCAAACAGGATCGACAGTTGTACGAGGCGTGGGACAAGACCTATCCGGTGCAGGACTGGGAGCGTCAGCGCAACCAAAGCGTGGCGTGTGTGATGGGGCGCGGCAACGAATTTGTCGGCTCGGTGAATCTGAAAGCCTGCGGCTGATTGCAGCATAAATAAAAAGGCCTCGAGCGTTATGCTCGAGGCCTTTTTCATGTCTCTTCAACCTGTTTTGAAGGCGCTTCGCTTATGGCGTGAGCGGATGCTCGATCACCACTGATTCGATATTTTGTTTCTTGGCTTTTACCAGCGCTGCATCGACCTGCACCTTTCGCGCCTCGGCGTCAGCTTGGGAATTGAACGGACCGATCAGAATTCGTGTTTTAC
>NZ_RAZO01000236.1:0-4447 GCF_004307535.1 Pseudomonas sp. Sample_9 | reverse complement strand
CACGCTCGCCAGTTCTTTCAGACGTGCCGCCAGCCCCGCCGCTGCATCGAGATCGCTCTCACGCAGACGGTTGATCTCACGCACCATCTCGAACAGCACGGCGCAGGCTTCAGGGGTGCCGAAGTCGTCGTTCATCACCGCGGTGAAACGCTCGACAAACGCTTCGCCACCGGCCGGCGCCACCGTCGGCAGGCCTTTCAACGCGTGGTAGAAACGCTCAAGCGCGCCCTTGGCGTCCTTGAGGTTGTCTTCCGAATAGTTGATCGCGCTGCGGTAGTGGCTCGATACCAGCAGGTAACGCACGACTTCCGGGTGGTACTTGTCGAGCACGTCGCGGATGGTGAAGAAGTTGTTCAAGGACTTGGACATCTTCTCGCCATTGATGCGAATCATCCCGCAATGCATCCACGCATTGGCGTAGGTCTTGCCGGTGGCCGCTTCGCTCTGGGCGATTTCGTTCTCGTGGTGCGGGAACTCCAGGTCGCTGCCGCCGCCGTGAATGTCGAAAGTCTCGCCGAGGCAGCAGGTCGACATCACCGAGCACTCGATGTGCCAGCCCGGACGCCCGGCGCCCCATGGCGATTCCCAGCTCGGCTCGCCCGGCTTGGCGGCTTTCCACAGGACGAAGTCGAGCGGGTCTTGTTTCGACTCGTCGACTTCGATGCGCGCGCCAATGCGCAAATCTTCGATCTTCTTGCGCGACAGCTTGCCGTAGCCCATGAACTTGGCGACGCGGTAGTACACGTCGCCATTGCCCGGCGCGTAGGCGTAGCCCTTGTCGATCAGGGTCTGGATCATCGCGTGCATGCCGGCGATGTGATCGGTGGCGCGCGGTTCCATGTCCGGCTTCTGGATGTTCAGGCGCGCTTCGTCTTCGTGCATCGCGGCGATCATGCGCTCGGTCAGCGCTTCGAACGATTCACCGTTCTCGCGGGCACGATTGATGATCTTGTCGTCGATGTCGGTGATGTTGCGCACGTAGGTCAGGTCATAACCGCTGAAGCGCAGCCAGCGCGTCACCAGGTCAAACGCGACCATGCTGCGGCCGTGGCCGAGGTGGCAGTAGTCGTACACGGTCATTCCGCAGACGTACATGCGCACCTTGTTGCCATCCAGCGGCTTGAAGACTTCTTTGCTCTTGCTGAGCGTGTTGTAGATCGTTAGCACGTTAGTTCCTTGACTCACTCACTGGCCCCACGAATCACGCAGGGTCACGGTACGGTTGAATACCGGCTGACCGGGTTTCGAGTCCTTCAGATCTGCGACGAAGTAGCCTTCGCGCTCGAACTGGAAACGGTCTTCCGGCTGTGCATTGCCGAGCGATGGCTCGGCGCGACAACCGGTCAGCACTTGCAGCGAGTCAGGGTTGATGTTGTCGAGGAAGCTGGCGCTGTCTTCGGCCTTTTCCGGGTTCGGCGAACGGAACAGGCGATCGTACAGACGCACTTCGCACTCGACGCTGGCGGCGGCCGGCACCCAGTGGATCACGCCTTTGACCTTGCGCCCTTCCGGGTTCTTGCCGAGGGTGTCCGGGTCGTACGAGCAACGCAGTTCGACGATGTTGCCGTCGGCGTCCTTGATCGCTTCGTCGGCACGGATCACGTAGCTGCCGCGCAGACGCACTTCACCGGCCGGTTCCAGGCGCTTGTAGCCCTTCGGCGGCTCTTCCATGAAGTCTTCGCGGTCGATGTAGATTTCCCGGGCGAACGGCAGCGCGCGCACGCCCATGTCTTCTTTCGGGTGGCGTGGCAGTTCGAGGTTTTCGACCTGGCCTTCCGGGTAGTTGGTGATGACCACTTTCAGCGGACGCAGCACGCACATCGCGCGCGGTGCGCTGTGGTCGAGATCGTCGCGGATGCTGAATTCGAGCATGCCGAAATCGACCACGCCGTCGGAACGGTTGGTGCCGATCATTTCGCAGAAGTTGCGGATCGATTTCGGCGTGTAGCCACGGCGGCGAAAGCCCGACAGCGTGGACATGCGCGGATCGTCCCAGCCGTTGACGTGCTTCTCGTCAACCAGTTGCTTGAGCTTGCGCTTGCTGGTGATCGTGTAGTTCAGGTTCAGGCGGCTGAACTCGTACTGGCGCGGGTTCGCCGGCACCGGCAGGTTCTCCAGGAACCACTCGTACAGCGGACGATGGCTTTCGAACTCGAGGGTGCAGATCGAATGGGTGATGCCTTCGATGGCATCCGACTGCCCGTGGGTGAAGTCGTAGTTCGGGTAGATGCACCACTTGTCGCCGGTCTGGTGGTGATGCGCGTGGCGGATGCGATACATGATCGGGTCGCGCAGGTTCATGTTCGGCGAGGCCATGTCGATCTTCGCCCGCAGCACGCGCGCGCCGTCCGGGAATTCACCGGCCTTCATGCGCGCGAACAGGTCGAGGTTTTCCTCAACCGAACGGTCACGGAACGGGCTGTTCTTGCCCGGCTCGGTCAGGCTGCCACGGTATTCCTTGGCCTGCTCCGGGGTCAGGTCGTCGACGTAGGCCTTGCCGGCCTTGATCAGCTCGACGGCCCAGTCGTGCAACTGGTCGAAATACTGCGAGGCGTAGCGCACTTCACCGGACCATTCGAAGCCCAGCCATTTGACGTCGCTTTCGATGGCGTCGATGTATTCCTGATCTTCCTTGGCCGGGTTGGTGTCGTCGAAACGCAGGTGCGTGACGCCACCGAACTCCTGGGCCAGGCCGAAGTTGACGCAGATCGACTTGGCGTGGCCGATGTGCAGGTAGCCGTTGGGCTCCGGCGGAAAGCGAGTCACGATCTGGGTGTGCTTGCCCGAGTCCAGGTCTGCCTGGATGATCGGCCGCAGGAAGTTGACCGGCACGGCAGGGCCGGACTTGGCATTCGAGGTAGGGTCGACAGTGGGCTTGCTCATAGGATCCTTGACGTACAGGTGCGCGGCCGCAAAGAGGGGCCAGACAAAACAAAGCCGCTATCATAGCCGATGCTGTCAAGGGCCTGACAGAGCAGCTCTTATAAAGGCACGCATTTAATCGCCGGGAAATGAAAAACCGCCTCGAAATTCGCGCCTGTCACGCTAAACTGCGCACCTTGGCCGAAGCAGGCTGAACCGGTTGTGGGGCTCAATGTCCCAGAACCACGAATTCCCTATGAAGAGTAATGACCATGACTCAAGTCAAACTGACCACCAACCATGGCGACATCGTCATCGAACTGAACGCTGAAAAGGCGCCGATCACCGTTGCCAACTTCATCGAGTACGTCAACGCCGGTCACTACACCAACACCGTATTCCACCGCGTCATCGGCAACTTCATGATCCAGGGCGGCGGTTTCGAGCCTGGCATGAAAGAAAAGAAAGACAAGCGTCCAAGCATCCAGAACGAAGCGGACAATGGTCTCTCCAACGACAAATACACCGTCGCCATGGCCCGCACCATGGAGCCGCATTCGGCATCGGCGCAGTTCTTTATCAACGTCGCCGACAACACTTTCCTCAACCACAGCGGCAAGAACGTGCAGGGCTGGGGCTACGCGGTATTCGGTAAAGTGACCGCCGGCACCGACGTTGTCGACAAGATCAAAGGCGTGTCGACCACCTCCAAGGCCGGCCACCAGGACGTACCCGCAGACGACGTGATCATCGAGAAAGCCGAGATCATCGAAGCGTGATATTGCTGATTTCAGACTTGCATCTGGAAGAGGAGCGCCCGGACATAACCCGGGCGTTTCTGGATTTGCTCGCCGGACGCGCCCGCTCGGCGAGTGCGTTGTACATCCTCGGCGACTTCTTCGAGGCGTGGATTGGCGACGACGCCATGACGCCCTTTCAGCGCTCCATCTGCCAGGCCCTGCGCGATTTGAGCGACAGCGGCACGGCCATCTTTCTGATGCACGGCAATCGCGATTTCATGCTCGGCAAGGCCTTTTGCAAACAGGCCGGCTGCACCTTGCTGAAGGATCCGAGTGTCGTGCAGTTCTACGGCGAGCCGGTGCTGCTGATGCACGGCGACAGCCTGTGTACCCGCGACGTTGGCTACATGAAGCTGCGGCGTTATCTGCGTAACCCGATCACCCTGTTCATCCTCCGTCACCTGCCCCTGCGCAGCCGCCACAAACTGGCGCGCAAGCTACGCAGCGAAAGCCGCGCACAGACGCGGATGAAGGCCAATGACATCGTCGATGTCACCCCGGAAGAGATTCCGCGAATGATGCAGGCATTCGGCGTGAAAACCCTGATTCACGGCCACACCCACCGCCCGGCAATTCACAAGTTGCAGCTGGGTGAACAAGCGGCGAAGCGGATTGTGCTGGGGGATTGGGATCGTCAGGGTTGGGCGCTGCAGGTCGATGAGAGCGGGTATGCCCTGGCGCCGTTCGATTTCGCCCCGCCGCCAGCCCTCCCCGCCCCGAGCGCATGATCGTTCCTACGCTCCGCGTGGGAATGCAGCCCGGGACGCTCCGCGTCCCATCCAGAG
>NZ_RAZO01000201.1:1072-4518 GCF_004307535.1 Pseudomonas sp. Sample_9 | reverse complement strand
CCTTCGGCATCCCCGGCCTGAACTTCATGACCCGCTACGTCAGCGGCAGCCACATCGACGGCACGCACGCGCCCAAGGGCGGCGCCTATAACCCGTTCGACGCCAGCAGCGGCGACTATCAACCGCAACAGGGTGATGGTGGTAAACACTGGGAACGCGACATCGACCTGAAATATGTCGTGCAATCCGGCGCCGCAAAGGATCTGTCGGTGCAGCTATCGCACGTCAGCCACCGCGCCAACGAAGCGCAGGCAGGTGATGACATAGCCCGGATTTACGTGGTCATCCAATACCCACTTGGCTTCTAACCCACCGCCCATCACGACTTGAAACGCAACCCCCCTGTAGGCCTTCGCCTGCTCGCGATAGCGGTGTATCAGTCAACACCAATTTATTCTTAAAGGACGCCAACGCGAGCAGGCTCACTCCTACAAGGGGACGAGGCAAATTCGCAAGTTTTGTGGCGGTTGACGGGTTCGGCCTCACTCCCTATCCTCGCGCCCTGTCACGACTTATTCGTGACCGGGTTTGACGGCCTGACCTCCTTACTACGCGCATAGCCTTTCTCTGCTCGTGCACTATTGTGTCCGCTCATATGGTGACTGTGTGTGGGGCATCTTCGGATGCGCCGGGGTTTGTGAGGACCGGTCCGTCAACCTGCGCACAGTTGCCACCCATTCGATTGACGGCGATCAAGTGGCAGCTCTCTTCAATACTGAAAGAGATTCCTCACTTATGAAGCAAGCAAACACCTCAATCCCATCCGACCAAACTATTCACCACCCTTTCACCGTCCGCCCCGACATCCCCCTCCTGGACGCCCTCGAACACGCGGCCACCTACCTCAACTGCGCGGAAATCCTCGCGCACCAGGCCCCTAGCGTCGCTCGCCCGGAACACAGCAGCTCACTGCGCTGGGCCAGCCAGCAAATGCTCGCCAACGCCCGCGCCATGATCCATGCAGCCATCGCCGGTCAGCACGCCGCCAATGCCAGGGGTGACGCATGAATTCACACATTTCCATGACCCACAACGAACACAGCATCCCCGTCATGCTGGTCTCCACCGAAGCCCCACTGGACGTCCTGCACAGCAGCGCCGCCAGCCGCTTCCTCGCCGTCACACAGATGATGGAAAGCCTCGCCAGCCTGGATATCTCCTCGGCCAAAGGCGCCGACGTACAACAACTCGCCCACGCCGCCGCCATGTTGCTGCGCGATGGTTGTGACGTGATGGATGTGCTCGGACGGCAGATTCGTTTGCGGGTCTGACGCGCACAAGATCAAAAGATCGCAGCCTCCGGCAGCTCCTACACCGATATGTAGGAGCTGCCGAAGGCCGCGATCTTTTGATTCAAGGTATGAGGGTTAATGCTCCGCAATCATAAGGCCCGATCATGACGACCGAACGAAAAACCAGCAGCGCAACTGAACAGCAAGCCGACCGGGTAAAAGCTCAGTTCGAAGCAGATCGCGATGCGAATGGCAGCGCGGATTCAACAACTCATCGTGAGCAAAAACGAAACGCTGAGCTGAGCGCTGTCCGCGCCGCGCTTCAAGAAGGCGAAGCCAGCGGAAAACCTCAGCCCTTCGATGCCGAGGCACTCAAATACACAATGTTGAAGGCTCTGGAATTACAAACTCGACTGCAGAACTGATCTCCGCCGCAAAACCCAACTGCCACACCACAAACCCTGAGCGAGCCTGTTCGCGAAAGCGTTGGGTCAGTCACTGAATCGTCAACTGACAGATGCATTTCCCGAGCATGCCCACCGTGATTTTGCCCCCAAACCTCCCTACCATTCGTCGTAAAACCACCCTCCACTGTCAGATCTGACAGTAGCCAATTTTCCTCACCGGGTATCTGATATCCCCATCCGGCACGTATCCCACGGCCCCTATCAGGATGGTGTTCCATGACACTCAACGATGATTCTCAAGACGAGAAGACGTTTACGTTGTTTCCCGCGAAAATCCTTCTCGCCACCGAGAATGTAATCAGCGATCCAGCGCCTCCGGCCGGCGTGCCGGTAGTCGGCTTGCCCCTGGGGATTTTCAAGGATTTGAGTGACGACAATACCGGCGCGAATGCGTTGAAGGTACTGGTCGATCCGCCCCCGCCGAACCTCTATACGAAAGTTTCTCTGTGGATCAACGGCGTGCAGAGCGGCGACGCACAGGATGTCGGGAACGCCATTATTGAATTCGTTGTTTTCCAGACCGAATTCCGGGACGGAATCATCAATGTCATTCAATACAAACTGAAGACCAAAG
Organism: Pseudomonas sp. Sample_9; assembly: GCF_004307535.1. NCBI lineage: Bacteria > Pseudomonadati > Pseudomonadota > Gammaproteobacteria > Pseudomonadales > Pseudomonadaceae > Pseudomonas > Pseudomonas sp. Sample_9. Next base: position 2,245 of record NZ_RAZO01000201.1, on the reverse strand, counting down.
AAGGCAACGAAAGCGAATCTACCGAACTGTGGACGCTCTATAGCGCTAACCGCCCCGGCGGCAACGCTCCCCCCGGCACAGGCCCGCATCCGGAACTGCAGATCAACCTGCCTGCCCCGCTGGGCGATCCAGCGCTGATTGGCAAGACTGAAGTGGACAACGGCGTTCTGCTCACATGCAGCTATACGCATGGCAAGGCCTACGACCTCATCACTTACGAGATCAATCGGAAACGCTACAGCTATAAAGTCATGCCCACGAAGGTCGGAAAAGACATTTCGATATTGATAGACCGTGCCACGTTTGAACAAATTGGCAGTCTTAATGACTGCCCGTTCAGCTACACCGTTGATGATCAGTTGCTCAACGGAACTCACAATGAGCGCTGGTCAAAATACATCTACGCGAACATCGATCTTGAACGGGTATTTCTGAAAATGCCGATCTTGCGCGAAGATCAAGACGAAGACACGGATGATCCTACAATCGTTGACCGCGACAAGCTTAACGGCGGGCCGCTTTTCGTAGTAATCATCCCGCACGCCCCTGTTTATCAGAAGGGCGATAAAGTGAAAGTAACTTATCGCTCTACTAATCCTGATGCAGAAGAAGAGTATGAGGGTACGATTGAGGAGCGGTTCAATACTTTGTTCCCTTGTATTGTCGAGGTTCCTAATTCACGAGTTGTATCTGGGAGCCAATTGCAAGTTTCCTTTGTGCTCATTAGGGATGAGGAGGTCATTGGACAATCGAGAGCCGCCTCTGCCACGGTCGTCGGGAACGTCGCAGATGACAAGCCCGTCATCTCAAAAATTACCGGCTCACCAAGTGGCGCCGACATTCCCAACGGCAGCACCACCGTCGAAACTGAAATAACGCTCAGCGGTGTCGCCGCCAAAGGTCAGAAAGTCGATGTGCTGGATGGCACTACTTCAAAGGGTCAACCGACCGCCGACCCGGTAACAGGCATCTGGACCTTGCTCGTTTCTGCGCTGACGGCTGCCGAGCACAGTTTCACCGCCAAAGCTTTGTATGGCCAAGGACAAACCTCTGCAGCATGGAAGTTGACCGTGACGGCTGCTACTGCGCCCACTATCACTTCGGCAAAAGGCTCACCCAGTGGCGCCGACATTCCCAACGGCAGCACCACCGTCGAAACTGAAATAACGCTCA
>NZ_RAZO01000201.1:0-1062 GCF_004307535.1 Pseudomonas sp. Sample_9 | reverse complement strand
AGTGGCGCCGACATTCCCAACGGCAGCACCACCGTCGAAACTGAAATAACGCTCAGCGGTGTCGCCGCCAAAGGTCAGAAAGTCGATGTGCTGGATGGCACTACTTCAAAGGGTCAACCGACCGCCGACCCGGTAACAGGCATCTGGACCTTGCTCGTTTCTGCGCTGACGGCTGCGGAGCACAGTTTCACTGCGAAAGCGCTGTATGGCGGCAACCCGGTGTCAGCCCCGCCCTTTACTTTCAAAGTGAATCAACGGCTATCGATTGATCAATCCGCCATGTCCCTGGCAGGGCTGAGTCTTCGCTATGCAGGCTGGGCAACAAATGGCAAGGATGCCAGCGGTACCTCTTCGAAAAGAGAGGCCACAGGTGGTGTTCCTCCTTACACCTATACCTCTCAAAATACACGAGTCGCTACCACTGAGGGTCCAATAACAAGATCAAATTGCTCAGTGCAAAAAACCACAACGATAATCGTTACGGATAGCGTCGGTGAAAAGGTCGAATATAGGGTTACCTGCTCTAATGTCTATCGGCTCGTTGTCTCACCCGCCGGTTCGTATGATTACGCGGCTGCCTACGCATGGGGAACAAGCCAACCAGGGACGAAATACGGTGTGGATCAATCGCGGTGGTACGTATTAGTGGAAACACATACACCGCAACCGATGACGGACTCGTGGGGCCCTAGGTGGGGGCACGGCCCGGAAGGTAACTTCGCAACGCGGTTCAGTAACAATAGATTTTCAGCAATCGGTCACCCTCCTTCAACATTGCTTAGACAAGTTGTGATTATAGTAGGGGTCGACTAGACGGCGCCGAATAGCTGGGGGAGCAGAGCCAATAGCGCCCCTAGCAATCGTCAGATTAACTTCCTACTTCACGGGGAGTAACGACCCCGATAGGGAGACATTTATTTATCTCAGCAGTGAATCGGGCTCTGACAATCCGGAGTTGCAGGCGCGTTTTCTTTGATTTAAACGACGATGTTTAAAAAACACGCAGGCACGGTCTCAAGGCTACAAATCCTTGCGCCATTGCCTACAGCCAAGCCAGAATCC
>NZ_RAZO01000382.1:0-4580 GCF_004307535.1 Pseudomonas sp. Sample_9 | reverse complement strand
GAACCCTTGTTGCCCTTTTCATGCGACGGGTCGTAGACCTTGGTCAGGTCGCCGCCAAGACGGAAAGTCTTGAACGGTTGCATGTCGCGCTTCTTCTCGATCACATCCGGCGCACAGGTGTAGAGCGTGCAGAACGGTTCGAGCCAGGCGAATTTCATGTCCTCTTTCAGGTCGGTCATGTCCTGCTTTTTGCCGTTCTTTTCTTCGAACTCGTCAGGGTCCTTGACGCCGGCCAACACCCGATCACCCAGACGCTTGAGTGCGCCATTGTTTTCCTGACGCAGATCGACACCGTTGACCTGGGCGAAACTGGCGATCATCGCCAGCGGCGGCAGGGCGTAGTTGTGATAGGCGAGGGCGCGTTGCTGGCGCTTGAGCTCGTTGGGCAGGAAGCCATCGGCATCGACTTGATTGACGCCGACCTTGTATTCCTTGACGGCCCAGTCGAACAGGTCGCGGCGGTTGGTGGCGACGGCGGTGGCCATCACCGACCAGGCGGCCCAGTACGAGTGGTTGTTGGTTTTTTCCAGCGGCAGGTTGTCCCAGTCGCTGACCACCTGATCGGCCATTTTGCTGAACCAGGCTTCGATCACCTGCGCTTCCTGCTGGTGCTGGGCCAGTGGATGCGAGTCGGAGAACTTCAGGCGAATGTACGAAGACGCCATGCTCCCCAGTGCCCATTTGCGCATCGACTTGCCGGTGTGGTTGAAGTCTTTGGACATCAACGCGTCAGCCTTGGCCCACGCGGTCAGCCAGTCGAGCGTGCATTCAAGCTGCTCCGGGCGACCGTCGCGCATGAACTGCATGACGCGCTTGGCGGTGCCGCGCTCCAGCGTAGTGATGTCTTTGGTGGTGTCGCGAAAGGCTTTTTCGGACTGCACGTTCAGCGTCGCGCGGGCCTTGTCCGAACCTTCGTACTTGCTGCGAAATTGCAGCGGACCGGTGTACGGCGCCGGCATCGCGTCGCAGCCTTCGCTCTTGTCGCCGGTCTTGAATTTATCCACCGGGGCGAAGTAGCCCTGCGGTGGACGCAATGGCGCGGCAGCCTGAGTTGCCCCGGCGAACATCGCCAGGCTCAGGAGGGTCGGTGCCAACAGGTTTTTCAGTTTCGGATTTCGCATAGCAGACCTCATTGCCCGAGCTGCGCGGTCTGTTGACCAGCGCCCGGGAATACGTTGCGTTTGCAGATTTTCGCTTCGACTTTTTGTGGCGCGGCGTCAGGTCCGGCTTCAGGACCCTGGACTTCGACTGCCAGCAGATTTTGCGAGGCCCAGTCTTCGTCCGTGCGCAGCTCAAAGGCGAAACGACCGTCGGTGTCGGAGGTTTCCGGTTTCTCGATCTTGATGTCCTCGTGGCGACCGTTCATGTACCAGAGGGTGGCTTGCAGGGTTTTCACCGAGGTGTCGGCGAAGCGGATGTCGACCTGATGGTTGGCGTTCTGCAGGTTCAGGTTCTTGCTGTTGACCAGCAGTTCTTGCTTGCTGCCCGGCTTCAGCGTGGCACTGGCGGACATCTGTGCGTCTTTGCCTTCGCAACCGTTATCCAGCAGCGCCATCATCTGGCGATAGATGGTTTCCTGGTCGAGGCGATACAGCGGCGAGAATTCCCAGATGAGAATCTTCGGCGGGGTCTTCTGGAATTCTTCGCTGCCCAGGTACTGCAGCATCGAACCTTCGAAACCGCCGCCGGGGAAGGCCACGTTGAGGATGTCGGCGCCGATGGCTTCTTCGAGGAAACCGGCGAAGTTGTAGTTCTTGCCGCTGTGCGACGTACCGACCAGGGTGATCTGCGGATTGCCGGAATCGCCGAACAGGTCGCCGTCGCCTGCCTCGCCTTTCGGCTCGGTGGTGAACTGGTCCATGTACTGGATCGCGTAGCTGGTGCCGCACAGCTGCCCGGCCATGTTGTGCAGGGTGCCGGTCTTGCCCATGCGTCCGGAGCGCTTGGTCTCGAATTCACGCTTGGGAATGTCGGCGAAGGCCGGGATCTGCTTGACCTTTTCGGCGACGATTTTTGCCGTGCGCTGGGCACCGTAAGGTGTCCAGTGCTGGTCGCCACGGAAGTAGAAATCGTGGGCGGGCAGGGTGTCCGGCAGCGATTCGTTGGTCAGTGGCGACAGGTCCGGCACCACGTAGCCCATCTTGGCGAAACGGCCGAGCATGGTCTTGTAGTTGCCCAGCGCTTTCTCGTAATCGAACGCGGCTTTTTCCTGCGGGTTTAGCTTGTTGCGATTCACCAGGCCACGGGTCGGCTGGTAAACGATCACCAGTTCGACGCCTTTGCTCTTGAACGCATCGTGCAGTTGTTGCAGGCGCTTGTAGCCGGCCGGCGTAGTGTTGAACTCGGTGCGCAGGTCTTCCTGGGTACGGAACAGCCAGTCGCCCTGGGCCTGTACCAGGGTGGTGAAGTTCTGCTGATAACGCGTGGTGTAGTTCTTCGCGTCATGGGCCGCCGGGCACAGGTTGCAGCACGGCTCGGCGGTGAACTTCGGTGGCGTGACGCTTGCGCCGTCCACGTCGGCGCGGGCGTTGCCGGCAGCGAGAATGCCGAGGGTCAGGGCCGAGAGGCTGAGCAGTTTGATCATGTGTGGGTGCATAAAAATTATCCTCAGTCCTGCATTTCGGTCTGGCGTTCGACAGGGTCGATCAGCACGGCTTTCTGCTGGCGCACCAGCAGGTCGAGAATTTCATCCTGGCGCTCGCCGAGGATGCCGTTGAAGCTGATGCCGCTGGACTTGGTCGGCGCCAGCATCGACACGCGATACAGCTCGACACTCAGCGGCGAGTCGATCGACAGCGGGCCGCTGCCATTGGCTGCCAGCTCGCCGCCGACCACGATCAGCGAGACCTGCGCGTCGAACGGGTCGAGCTTGATGTCACGGTCGGTGTCGGTCAGGTCCTTGATGTGGCCGTAGATACCGGTCAGGCCGTTGGTCATGGCAACGTTTTCGTAGAGGCGGATGTTCACGCTGTTACGAATACGAATGCCGTGACGGGTATTGCTGATGACCTTGTTGCCCCACAGCAGGTTGTCGGCGGACTCGTAGAGCGTGATGCCGTCGGTGTGGTTCTTGTAGATCTCGTTGTAGGCAATGATGTTGTTGACGCTGTTACGGTCGATCACCAGGCCCGACAACTTGTTGTCGAAACTCTTGTTGTTGAAGATGAAGCTGTCGTTGACCTCACGGGAAATGATGATCCCGTGCTTCTTCTTCGTGCCGTGAACGGTGTTCTCGGCAATGATCAGACGGTGCGAGCGGTCATGCGGGTCGATGCCGTAGACGATGTTGTCTTTGTAGGTGTTGCCCTTGACCACAAAGTCGCTGGTTTCGTAGCAGTAGAAGCCGTACCACATGTCCGAGAACTCGGAGCCGACGATCCAGCCGGTCGGTTCCGGGCGCTTGAGGACCTTGGCCATGTTTGGCGTGTACTGGGAAATACTCACCCCGTACGACTTACTGTTGGCGTAACCGAAACTGGCCATCTTGCTGTTGACGATGTAGGTCTCGGTGCCGCCCCAGGCGAGCAGGAACGGGCGGAATTCCTTCGGCGAACGGAATGTCGCCGGGCCGTTGTCCTTCTCGCGCCAGCCGGTGACTTTGGTGTCACGCACGAACAGTTTGCCGTCGTTGACCAGGAACGAACCGGCCTCCTGCGACAGGCGCAGTTCCTGGGTCTGACCGTCGATTTCGAGGATGCCTTTCTCGCCGACCACGATCGGCAATTTGGCCAGGTACACGCCCGGGGACGTCTCGCTGAAATACTGCTTGGGCAGTTTTTTCGCCAGGTCCTTGAGGTTCATGTAGCCGTCGTCGATGAAGATCGCCTGCGGGATGCCGTGCTGACGCACGACCCACTCGGCCATCTTGTTATCGCCGCCGATGAAGTCCTTCAGGGCGTTTTCCTGCATCATCCGGCGCACGCTGATCTTGCCCGGCTTGCTGCGTACGACCTTCGCGGCAGCGGCTTCGGCGGTGAAGCCGGACAGGTCGGGCAGTGTCGGCTTGGCCAGTTTCAGCGCGTCGGTCGGCGCGCTGCTGACGGTGTAGGTCTTGGCCTGTTGCAGTTCCTTGGCCACGGTCGCAGGTTTCGCCGGTTCAACATTGGCGAAGGCGCCGGCGCTGGCCAGCAGCATCGCGCCGGCCAGCAGGCTGAGTGAGCCTGTTCTGGTGCTGATCATGTCGGGCACTCCCTTGGCGGTTTGCATCAGAAGCGCCAGATCACGTCGATGAATGCGCGGTGCATGTAGGAATCAACCTGGCTGCCGTAGGCATCGCCCGGTTTGAACACACCGCCACGGAAACGCACCAGTGCCGAAGGCTCGTCGATCGACTGGCTCAACGCCGCCGGCAACAGGCCTTGCTTGAAGTACTTGGTCACGACCAGGTCCATTTCCTGACCCAGGTCCTTGTTGCCATCTTCAAGCGGCAAGGATGTGCTGGAGAGGATCGCGCCGGTGACGTCGTCGGTGTTGTTTTCCACCGCGTTGATGCCGTTGCTGCCGACCGGCTTGTTGCCGTCGACACGCCAGAACTTGTGGTAGATCAGGCTGGCGTCGTACTCGTCGTTGACCATCCACGA
>NZ_RAZO01000189.1:0-4584 GCF_004307535.1 Pseudomonas sp. Sample_9 | reverse complement strand
CTGGCCGTTGGTTTATTGATCTGTTTTCGGCGAGGGTTGCTCGTGATTGTTAGTCCCTGTAATGCAGCAAAAATGTCTGCCAAACGCATGCGAAGTGCTCTGGTAGCGGGTTCGGCGCTCCTGTGCCTGCTCAGCGCCGGTCAGCTTTGGGCGTTCAATCTTGACGACGTATCGGCCAAGGCCAAAGAGCTGGCCGGGCAGAAGTTCGAAGCCCCGCGCAGCAACCTGCCGAACGAATTCCGCGAAATGAAGTTCGCGGACTACCAGAAGATCCGCTTCCTCACCGAAAAGGCTGAGTGGGCCGATCAGAAGACGCCGTTCAAACTCTCCTTCTATCACCAGGGTATGCATTTCGATACGCCGGTGAAAATCAACGAAATCACCGCAAACACTGTCTCGGAAATCAAATACGATCCGAGCCGCTTCGATTTCGGCGATCTGAAATTCGATCCGAAAGCCACCGAGCAACTGGGCTACGCCGGTTTCCGTGTGCTGTATCCGATCAACAAGGCCGACAAGCAAGACGAGATCATGACCATGCTCGGCGCGAGCTACTTCCGCGTCGTCGGCAAGGGCCACACCTACGGTCTGTCGGCCCGTGGTCTGGCGATCGATACTGCGCTGCCGTCGGGTGAAGAGTTCCCGCGTTTCCGCGAGTTCTGGATTCAGCAGCCCAAGCCGGGCGACAAGCACCTGGTGATCTTCGCTCTGCTCGACTCGCCGCGTGCCACTGGTGCCTACCGCCTGATCCTGCGTCCGGGCAGCGACACCATCGTCGACGTCAAGGCGCAGATGTTCCTGCGTGACAAGGTCGGCAAACTGGGTATCGCGCCGCTGACCAGCATGTTCCTGTTCGGCGCCAACCAGCCGTCGAAAGTACTCAACTACCGTCGTGAACTGCACGACTCCAGCGGTCTGTCGATCCATGCCGGCAACGGCGAGTGGATCTGGCGTCCACTGAACAACCCGAAACACCTGGCTGTGAGCAACTTCAGCGTCGAGAACCCGCGTGGTTTCGGTCTGCTGCAGCGTGGCCGTGACTTCAGCCACTACGAAGACCTCGACGACCGCTACGACAAGCGCCCAAGCGCCTGGATCGAGCCGAAGGGCGAGTGGGGCAAGGGCACTGTCGATCTGGTAGAGATTCCGACCGCTGACGAAACCAACGACAACATCGTTGCGTTCTGGAGCCCGGAAAAAATGCCGGAGCCAGGCCAGCCGCTGGACTTCGCCTACCGCATGCACTGGACCATGGACGAAGCAGCACTCCACGCGCCGGACAGTGCCTGGGTGGCACAGACCCTGCGTTCGACCGGTGACGTCAAGCAATCGAACCTGATCCGTCAGCCCGATGGCAGCGTGGCCTATCTGGTCGACTTCGAAGGCCCGTCGCTGGCGGCCCTGACGCCGGATGCCGACGTGCGCAGTCAGGTCAGCGTCGGCGACAACGCCGAACTGGTCGAAAACAGCGTGCGCTACAACCCGGAAACCAAGGGCTGGCGCTTGACCCTGCGGATGAAGATCAAGGACCCGAGCAAAGCGACCGAGATGCGCGCCGCCCTGGTTCAGCCAGTGGTCACCGCAGATCTGGGCAAATCGGTGCCGGCGTCCAATTCGTCGGTCGCCAAGGCCGACAAGGTTGCCGCCAAGCAACAGGAAAAACTCGACAAGGAAGCCAAGGCCGCCGAAGCCAAACAGGCTGAAGCCAAGCCTGCAGCCGACGCCAAGGACAAGGCCAACAAAGACGCCAAGCAGCCAGTCGCTGCCGACGCGGCCCCAGCCACACCGGAATCGGCGCCGACTGAAGAAGTCCTGACCGAGACCTGGAGCTATCAGTTGCCTGCCGATGAGTAATTCACCAGTACAGCCAGAGACTCTGTCCGAGTATCTGGCGCATCTGCCGATGACCGACGAGCAACGCGCGGAACTCGCGGGTTGCCAGTCGTTCAGCGAGCTGCATGAACGCCTGTCGTCCTCGACATTCGACGCCCCTGCCGAAGCCGCCCAGGCTTCGGTGGGCAAGCGTCTGACCCTGAGCACTGCCGAAGAACTGGCCGAAGCGGAAATGCTGGTGCTCGACGCCAGTGGTCGGGTCAGCCTCAAGGCCACTCCACCGATCCGCCGCACCAAGGTCGTGCCGGAGCCATGGCGCACCAATATCCTGGTGCGTGGCTGGCGCCGTCTGACCGGGCGCACCAACCCGCCGCAACCGCCGAAGGACGCCAACGTCCTGCCGGCCGCCCGCTGGCGCACCGTCGGTTCGATCCGCCGCTACATCCTGTTGCTGCTGATGCTCGGCCAGACCATCGTCGCCGGCTGGTACATGAAAGGCATCATGCCGTACCAGGGCTGGTCGTTCGTCGATCTCGATGAAGTCCTGCATCAGCCGCTGCTGCAAACCGCCACGCAAGTGCTGCCGTACGCGCTGCAAACCAGCATCCTGATTCTGTTCGGGATTCTGTTCTGCTGGGTCTCGGCCGGCTTCTGGACCGCGCTGATGGGCTTCCTCGAGCTGCTCACCGGCCACGATAAATACCGTATCTCCGGGAAAAGCGCCGGTAACGAGCCGATTCCCAAAGATGCGCGTACTGCGCTGGTGATGCCGATCTGCAACGAAGACGTACCGCGTGTATTCGCCGGTCTGCGTGCGACGTTCGAATCGGTAGCGGCCACCGGTGATCTGGATCGCTTCGACTTTTTTGTCCTCAGCGACAGTAACGACACCGATATCTGCGTCGCCGAGCAACAGGCCTGGCTGGATGTCTGCCGCGAGGCCAAGGGCTTCGGCAAGATCTTCTATCGCCGTCGTCGCCGTCGTGTGAAACGCAAGAGCGGCAACCTCGACGACTTCTGCCGTCGTTGGGGTGGTGACTACAAGTACATGGTCGTGCTCGACGCCGACTCGGTGATGAGCGGCGAGTGCCTGACCAGTCTGGTGCGCCTGATGGAAGCCACGCCGGACGCCGGGATCATCCAGACCGCGCCACGTGCGTCGGGCATGGACACCCTGTATGCGCGGATGCAGCAGTTTGCGACCCGCGTGTACGGCCCGCTGTTTACCGCCGGTCTGCACTTCTGGCAGTTGGGTGAATCCCACTACTGGGGTCACAACGCGATCATCCGCATGAAGCCGTTCATCGACCACTGCGCCCTGGCGCCGTTGCCGGGCAAAGGCGCGTTCTCCGGTGCGATCCTGTCCCACGACTTCGTCGAAGCTGCGCTGATGCGCCGTGCCGGCTGGGGCGTGTGGATTGCCTACGACCTGCCGGGCAGTTACGAAGAGTTGCCGCCGAACCTGCTCGACGAGCTCAAGCGTGACCGTCGCTGGTGCCACGGCAACCTGATGAACTTCCGCCTGTTCCTGGTCAAAGGCATGCACCCGGTGCACCGCGCGGTGTTCCTCACTGGCGTGATGTCTTACCTGTCGGCGCCGTTGTGGTTCTTCTTCCTGGTGTTGTCGACCGCGCTGCTGGCGGTGAACACGTTGATGGAGCCGCAGTACTTCCTCGAACCACGCCAGCTCTATCCGCTGTGGCCGCAATGGCACCCGGACAAGGCCATCGCGCTGTTCTCGACGACCATCGTGCTGCTGTTCCTGCCGAAGCTGTTGAGCATCATCCTGATCTGGGCCAAGGGCGCGAAAGAGTTCGGCGGCAAGTTCAAGGTGACCCTGTCGATGCTGCTGGAGATGCTGTTCTCCATGCTGCTGGCGCCGGTGCGGATGATTTTCCACACCCGCTTCGTCCTCGCCGCGTTCCTCGGCTGGGCCGCGACCTGGAACTCGCCGCAGCGTGACGACGACTCGACGCCGTGGAGCGAAGCGGTCAAGCGCCACGGTCCGCAGACTTTGCTGGGCTTCTTGTGGGCGCTGCTGGTGATCTGGCTGAACCCGAGCTTCCTCTGGTGGCTGGTGCCGATCGTCGGTTCGCTGATGCTGTCGATCCCGGTATCGGTGATCTCCAGCCGTGTCGGCCTTGGTCTGAAGACCCGTGACGAGAGCCTGTTCCTCATCCCTGAGGAATACAATCCGCCACAGGCGCTGCTGGCAACCGATCAGTACACCCACGAGAACCGTTATCACGCCCTCAACGACGGCTTCGTCCGCGCCGTGGTCGATCCACAGCAGAACGCCCTGGCGTGCTCGCTGGCGACCTCGCGTCACGGCCAGGCCGAGCCGATCGAGTGGCTGCGTCAGGAACGTGTGCGTCACGCCATCAAGGTCGGCCCGGCCGGGCTGAACAACCATGATCGCCTGCAACTGCTCAGCGACCCTGTAGCACTGGCACGTCTGCATGAGCAGGTCTGGGCCGAAGGTCACGCCGAGTGGCTGGACGCCTGGCGCGCTTCGGTGAAAGCTGATCCGCACGCGCCGTTGCTGCCGCTGCGACCGGTGAGCCTGCAGGCTCAGCCGGCCTGATAAAAGAACCCCGCTGATTCAGCGGGGTTTTTTTTATGTCCGCTGATTTGCGAACAAATCCGGAAAAAGCCTAAAACCAGTGCATAGCATCCGTCGCCAAATTGGCGCGCCCGTTACCTACGACGCGCAAACCGCGCCGCTGCCTTCGCGAGCAGGCTCGCTCCCAC
>NZ_RAZO01000087.1:0-4586 GCF_004307535.1 Pseudomonas sp. Sample_9 | reverse complement strand
AAGCTGTTTTGGAATGAGAAAAGATCCGTTTCAGCAACGTAGAGAAGGGAACCTCGAGGAATTCAGCGAGTCGCCGGACGCGCCGTGCGATTGCGCTTAACGGCGGTTTTGCTGGCCGTCGACTTGCGCTTTTTCTTCCACGGCGCTGCGGCTTTGCCGGCAGGCGGCGGGCCGCTGATGGTCAGGCTGATGGCTGAGCAGCGGCTGACCTGCTTGCTCATCCACGCAGCCTGTTTGGTGACAAATTCTTCCAGACTCATCTCGCCGCTTTGCACCATGTCCAGCGCCTGTTCCCAGATCGCCGTAGTGCCAGGATCGGCGATCGCGCGCGGCACTGCATCGATCAGGCTGAACGCCGCAGGTGTCGCCGCCAATGCCTTGCCGTTCTTGACCAGATAACCACGATCAAGCAAACCCTGAATGATCGACGCACGGGTGGCTTCGGTGCCGATGCCGGTGGTGTCCTTGAGTTTCTGTTTGAGCAGCGGATCCTCGACCAGTTTGGCGACGTTCTTCATCGCCTTGATCAGATCGCCTTCGGTGTAGGGTTTTGGTGGCTGCGTCCACAGATCCTTGAGATTCACCTTCGCCACAGCGCATTCGACGCCCTGGCTCAGGGCCGGCAAGGTTTGCGGTGCTGGTGCTTCGCGGCCCTTGGCCGGTGCCAGTGCTTCGGGCAATGCGCGCTTCCAGCCTGGTTCGATGATCTGCTTGCCGACCGCGCGCAACGCCTGCCCGTTGCAATCGAAATCGGCCTGGGTGCGATCGTATTCGTGATTGGGCAGGAACTGCGCCAGGTAGCGCGCGCGAATCAGCGTGTACACCGCGCGATGCTTGCCGGTCAGGCGTTCGAGGTTCTTCGCGGCGATGGTGGGAATGATGCCGTGGTGAGCGCTGACCTTGGCGTCATTCCAGGCCCGCGAGCGCCGCTGCGGTTCGAGATGCCTCTGCAAAGGTTCAAGGCTCGGATCGGCCTGGCGCAACGCTGTGAGGATCGATGGCGCCTCACTGTGCTGGCTCAACGGCAGAAAGCCGCAATCACTGCGCGGATAGGTGATGACTTTGTAGGTTTCGTAAAGGGCCTGTGCGATGTCGAGGGTCTCCTGGGCGCCAAGGCCAAGCTTTTTCGAGCAGACTTCCTGCAAGGTGCCGAGATCGAAGGGCAGGGGCGCCACTTCGCGCATGCGCTCGGTTTTCAGCTTGATCACCCGTGCGCTGTCTGCACTGCTGATCGCCGCCGCTGTTTGTTGCGCCAACGCCTGATTCAGGCAGCGATCCTGATCATCACAAGCGTCCGCTGGTGCGCGCCATTGCGCGGTAAACGCCGTGCCGTTGTGCAGCAAATCCACGTCGATTGCCCAGAACGGTACGGGGACGAAATCGGCGATGCTGCGGTCGCGGTCGACCACCAGTCGCAGGGTCGGCGTCTGCACTCGGCCCACAGGCAGCACGCCCTGATAACCCGACTGCCGGCCCAGCAAGGTGAACAGTCGACTCATGTTCATGCCGATCAGCCAGTCCGCGCGTGAACGGCCCAGTGCCGAGTGATACAGGCTGAATGTTTCGGCTCCCGGTTTCAGCGCGGCCAAGGCCTTGCGAATCGATGCCTCGTCCAGCGCCGACAGCCACAAGCGGCGGATCGGCCCGCGATAGCGGCAGTGCTCGACCAGTTCCCGGGCGATCATCTCGCCCTCACGGTCGGCGTCGGTGGCGATGATCAGTTCGCTGGCCTCGCCAAGCAGACGCTTCACCGCTTTGTACTGGCTGGCGGTGCGCGGCTTGACGGTCATTTTCCATTTGTCGGGAATGATCGGCAGATCCGCCAGCACCCAGCGCTTGTAGCGCGCGTCGTAGGCATCCGGCGGTGCTGTTTCGAGCAAATGGCCGATGCACCAGGTCACTGTGACGTCCGTCCCCAACCAGCAGCCGTCGCCGCGACGCCTGGCGCCGAGCACGGCCGCAATGTCTTTGGCCTGGGAAGGTTTTTCACAGAGGTACAGCCGCATAGCTACCATCGCTGGTTGGTTTGTGGGAGCGCACAGGATGGCTGGAGTCTGCGGCGCGAGCAACTTTTATCTGTATGGATATACAGATAAAACCATTGCCAAAGGTTTTCGCCGTTCGGCTGCAATCTCAACCAGACCCGAGCCCATCAGCTATACCTGAACCGGTCTCTTCGCTGTGCTCAGGAGAACCTCATGAAAAGCCCCAGTCCCGTGATCAGCCTGGAACAACTTGCCGGCTGCCTGCTGGTGAAGTTCCACGGCATCCAGGTCGCCGCGTCCTCTCACGCGATGATCCTCAACGAAGCCAACTATCCGCCGGTGTACTACATCCCGCGCGAAGACATCGACGAAAAATACTTCGCCCGCACCGACCACACCAGCTATTGCCCGTACAAGGGCGACGCCAACTATTTCAGCCTGCAAGTGCCCGGACATGAGGGTGCCAACGCGGTGTGGACGTACGAAAACCCGAAGGTCTCCGTCGCACCGATCCGCGACTACGTGGCCTTTTATCCGGACCAGGTGAAATTCGAAGTGATCAAGGCGCACGCCTGAGCAAAAAAATGGCGAGAGAATCGCTTCCCTCGCCATTGTGTCAGCGGGTTTTTCAGTTCTTGTCGAGATCGATATTCTTCGTCTCACGCAGACAGATCATCCCCACCACCAGGCTCACCCCGGTGATCAGCACCGGATACCACAGCCCGTAGAAAATATCCCCGGTGTACACCACCAGCGCGAACGACACCGTCGGCAGGAAGCCGCCGAACCAGCCGTTGCCGATGTGGTAGGGCAGCGACATCGAGGTGTAGCGGATGCGCGTCGGGAACAGTTCGACCATCAGCGCCGCCAGCGGGCCGTAGCACATGGCGGAGATGATGATCAGCGCGACGATCAGGGCGACGATCATCGGTTTGTTGATCTGCTGCATATCGGCTTGTTGCGGGTAGCCGGCGAGGGTAATCGCGCCGCGCAGTGCCGCCTCATCGAAGCCATCCAGCTTCACGTCGCCGACACTCACTTGCACGGCGCTGCCCGCAGGCGCTGCGACGCTGGAGTAGGGCAGGCCTTGTTTGACCAGGAAGGTTTTGACCTTGTCGCACGGACTGTCGAATTTCGCCTTGCCCACCGGATCGAACTGGAAGGTGCAAGTGGCGGGGTCGGCGAGGACGGTGATCGGTGCCTGACGGCTGGCCTGATCGATCGCCGGGTTGGCGTAGTGGGCCAAGGACTTGAAGATCGGAAAGTACAGCGCGGTCGCCAGCAACAGACCGAGCATCAGTACCGGTTTACGCCCGACCTTGTCCGACAGCCAGCCGAAAAAGATAAAGAACGGCGCGCCGATCACCACGCTGATGATCAGCAGACTGTTGGCCACCGCCGGGTCCATTTTCAGGAACTGGGTGAGGAAGAACAGCACATAGAACTGCGCGGCGTAGAAGGTCACCGCTTGCCCGGCATTGATGCTGAACAGCGCAATCAGCACGACTTTGAGGTTTTCCCATTTGCCGAAGGATTCGCGGATCGGCGCCTTCGAGGTTTTGCCTTCTTCCTTCATTTTCAGGTAGGCCGGCGACTCGTGCAGGCTCAGGCGAATCCAGGTGGAAATGCCCAACAGCACGATCGACAGCAGGAACGGAATGCGCCAGCCCCAGACTTCAAACTGGTCGCCGGTGAAGTAGCGGCAGCCGAGCACCACCAGCAGCGACAACAGCAGGCCGAGGGTCGCGGTGGATTGAATCCAGCTGGTGTGGAAGCCGCGTTTGCCGATAGGCGCATGTTCGGCCACGTAGGTCGCCGCACCACCGTATTCGCCCCCAAGCGCCAGGCCCTGAAGCATGCGCAGCACCACCAGAATGATCGGCGCGGCGATGCCGATGCTGGCGTAGGTCGGCAGCAGGCCGACGCAGAACGTCGCCACGCCCATCAGAATGATCGTCGCCAGGAACGTGTACTTGCGCCCGATCATGTCGCCCAAACGGCCGAACACCAGCGCGCCGAATGGCCGCACGATGAAGCCGGCGGCGAATGCCATCAGGGCGAAGATGAACGCCGTGGTGTCGTTGACCCCGGCGAAAAACTGCTTGCTGATCACCGCCGCGAGAGCGCCGTAGAGGAAGAAGTCATACCACTCGAACACTGTCCCGAGTGATGAGGCGAAGATGACTTTCTGCGTTGCGTTGCTGGTCTCGGCGCTGCCCGCAGCGTCCAGCGGCTGAACGTGTTCTGACATATCGGTATCCCTCACAGTGATTGTTTTTGTTGTTCCACTGGTGTTGCGTGTCCGGTAATGCGCGATGCCTGAGTCTGGTGATGATGATTCCTGTGGGAGCGAGCCTGCTCGCGAAAGCTTTTTGCCAGTCAACTCCTAGGCTGAGTGAGCTACCGCATTCGCGAGCAGGCTCGCTCCCACATTTGTACTGTGTACAGGTCCAGCCAGTATCAGTTGTGCCGCCTTCTCGGCAATCATCAGCGTAGGCGAACAGGTGTTGCCCGAGGTAATTCTCGGCATGATCGACGCATCGGCGACGCGCAGACCCGGCACGCCATGCACGCGCAATTGCGCATCGACCACTGCGTCAC
>NZ_RAZO01000445.1:0-4633 GCF_004307535.1 Pseudomonas sp. Sample_9 | reverse complement strand
GAGGCGAGGGTTTCGCAGGCGTTGGCCAGCAGGTCTTCGTTTTTGGTGTCGGCGGTGACGGCGTACATGGCGCGAGGGCTGAAGGGCGGTGGGGTTGAGCCGGGTGGGCAGAGGTAATGGTCGAGGGCGCGGTCGGCGGCTTGGTGGAGTTTTTTTGAGTCGAGGGATTCGTAGGGGCTGGCGCCTTTGCGAACAAGCTTGCCTACATTTGGAATGCGTTTGCCTATGGGAGCGAGCTTGCTCGCGAAAATGGCCAGCCCGGTCAGCAGAAAAACCTCGATCAAGCCCCGCTGTTTAAATCCCTGGTTAAATAGATCCGTCCCCTTTTCTGTCCGAATTTATTCCTTTAAATACATGGCAGGCCATGGTTTTGGAGTGTTAGATCCTGCATAAAAAGTTAATTTAGGGACTTTTCCATATAATTGCGCCAGGGTGCACACCATGTAGTTGTTGGAGTTGTTATTGCCGACAAAATAAGCTGGGCCCATTTGCATTCCTCCATAGCAACTGGTTGCGAGTTGAAGTATTTCGTGGTGAAGCAATGTGTCAGGATCTAATTTGATCCCGTTCTGCGAGCGTATCCATGCGTCGGAGGCCGCTGGGTCTGCGAATGTTTCTGTGGAGATTATCAAGGTCCATACATTGGCTGTTTGTACTTCAAAGTTTACTGAGTTATTTTTTGCGTCAGTAACCATTATCGTCGCTTTTCCATTTCCGATGCTACGCACGACTCCCCTGTCATTAACCGAAGCTACGGAAACATCGTCCGAACGATAGGTGTAAGGGGGGGTGCCCCCACATGCATGTCGACGGTCCATGGAGCCAATAGGGTCACTGAAGCGTGCCCAGCTTGCGGGCGGGTTGATCACGATTGCGTTTTTGCCATCTAAATACAGCGTGGTCGTTTCGATGCATAATCTCGGCGTTGACATGATGATGTAGCTCCTGATTGGGGCGGTCACTGCTTGATCTTCGTTGGTGTCGCCGGAATAATTTATTTTGAACTCAACCTGCAGCTCAGAATCGTTTTGCAATGCGCGTAGCTTGTCTGCCGACGCTAGTGGGAATAACCCGTTGAGATCGCTCGATTCCACGTTTGCACCATCGTAGATTATCCAGCCATATGGTTCGCCATTCTCGTCAGTGCCCGTCAAACGCAGCCAGATTTTTTGTCCAATCGCTATTGGTTGCCATCTTGCGATATGGATACGTGCATCGTCTGCAAGATTATTTACGTCTAGAACATCATCGAGCACCTCTGCAATGTTCGGTAAAGGTAACCGCTTATCCTCATCAGCAATTTTCATAATTTCAAATTTGGAAGTTGGTGATTCTTCTGCGGGAGTTCCGGCGCGTATCAAATTCCACTGAAACTCAACCGCCTTCCCATGCCACGCCGCCAAAAACGCAGCACTCAATAAAATCTCCGCAAGCCCATCAATAAAATCCACCACCGGAAACGGCGGCGCTCCGGCCGGCGCGTTTAGTTGGACGAATTGGGCTTTATCGTCTTTCTCTGCCGTGAAATCTGTTACTTGCAGCTTCACTCCATTCGGATTAGCCAAAACGTTAATTGGCACCGTGGGCGGGCTCAAGGTTGGTGGTGGAAGTTCGATTGTCGGGTTGCCGATCACCTGAGCGATTGCAGCCATTGAGCGTCCGACAATTTTTCCATCCCGAATCTGCTCATAAATCATTTCGACCTTACTGTCTCGCAGAACCTTAACGTTCGGAATTTCCCAGTTGAAATAGGTGGGCAAGTCTTGTTTGAGCAGCGTTACGTCGTGTTCCGCCACTTCTGCGGCGATCACTGATGTGAATTTCAAGTGGATGGAGTCTTCCGGCTGCCAAGTCGTGTTCGGCAAATACAGGAGGGCCCACAGCGGACCGCCTTTCATTTTTCCAAGATTAACCTCGGTCGGATCGTCACTGATGTCGGCGAGGACTTCACGAAAGACGGCAACAGGCAATTGCTGGTGTTGCAAATGCACATCGATAGTCAGAGGAAGCGACGAGGGGGAGGAATTGGTCAGGTAATCGGCGACGCGGAATGTGATCGGAAACGCGGCGCTGTCACCCGCCTCTTCAAAAACTGATCTCGGAATTGGAATGTCGATGTTGGCGGGAACAGGTGGAAGTGGGGAAGTGGTCGGTGGTACCAGTTGATGTCTCACAGGTTGGCCTGCGCAGTCGACATGGATTCGGTCGTACCAGTTAGCCTTGTCATAGCTGACGGTCAGGACAAACTTGTCTGCTTCGTCGGGGCCTACACTGGTGTGGCTGGCCTTGAGGGTCATGACCGGCGGCGTGCCACCTGGCGCAACGCTGCGATACAGCAACTTCAGATCAGGGGTTGGCACTTCAGGTTGGGAAATGCGCTTGATGCCAAAGCGAATCCTGTTGGGATCTGAATGGAGGCGTCTGGCGGGAATGAATAAAGATGTGTTTTCTGTTTCTTTTCCCTCTTCGATCGTCGTGTTGTCTACAAGCTCATCATTGAGATAAAGCCTCACCCCATCGTCTTTGTCCTGATTGAGATAGGCCAGCATGATGACTTTGAAACCTGCCGCAGCCGTTCCATCTGCAATGGACACGCCGCCATGGAAATCTTCCTTGGCCGGATTCAAGTCGATCATCTCAGGCGCATAGGGTAGCGGCAGGTCGGTAGTTCTGAGTTTGCGCTTACGTTTCATGGGATCTCCAAATTTTGCTGCGGGTTGGCTTGGAGATATCAAAGGCCAAAGGGACGGTTTCGTCACCTGTCAAACCTGACAGGTCAATGCCGGTTTCGGATGAGTGGTCGCCGCTTCAGGTAGTCCGGAGCGCATCGCGTTCGGCTCAGGATGGGACGCATTCCCACGCCAGAGCGTGGGAATGGTCGTCGGGTCGTGCTACTGCGGCAACTCCAGATTATCCAGCACCCGATGCGCCGCCAGTTCTCCGAGCATGATCAACTGCGCAATCCCCATCAACGTCCTGCGCTGCGATGGCTTGACCAGTTCGGCGGATTTCTGGGCAATTGTTTCGGCCGAAGCGAGAGTTTCGCAGGCGTTGGCCAGCAGATTTTCGTTTTTCGTACATGGCGCGGGGGCTGAAGGGCAGTGGATGGAGCCAGGTGGGCAGAGGTAGTCGTCAAGGGCCAGTCGGGTTGGGCGGGTTGATTTGATAAAGGATGAAGCCTCCAGATTTTTGAAGCTTCCACCGCTCCGTATCGTTAAGCGTGGGGACCACGAAGGGGGGGCTTACCACTCGTCGGAATATAGCCCCTAACTGTAATTTCTGACAGTAGACAGGACGCGACTAAAAGCACGGAATGACTGCGGGCAAACCCGCCCCTGAAAAAGGATGCTCTCATGAATAACCAAACCCCAATCCCCACAGCCAGCGCAGACCAATATAAATTTCACAAAATCGAATTAGATAGCGATGCAAACGGCATCGCTGTCAGCCCCGACGGTAAACATTTTTACTTAACGTCTTATCGCCTCGGTTTCTTCGTGAGGGATGCGGCTACATTCGAAAGCCAGGCGAATATCAAAGTCGGAAACGGCCCTTTGGACATTGCGGTCAGTCCCAACAGCACCCGTGCTTATGTCGGCAACGGTGGTGGTAAATCTGTCTCCGTGGTTGATACGGCACAACACCAAGTCTTGGCTACTGTCGCGCTTGAGACTGATCCGAGAGGTATGGCCTCCAGCGCTGATGGTGCGCGGGTTTATGCCTGTCTTTTTTTCAGCAACCAGATTTCTGTTATAGATACGACGACCAATAAAGTCCTGAGGAACATCCCAGTCAGTCGCGGTCCGATCGGGATTGACGTGACTTCCGACGGTGCTCGCCTTTATGTCAGCTCTTATTACAACAGTACGGTCGAGGTGATTGACACGGCGACGGATAACGTCCTTAAGGTAATCCCGGTTGGAAAAGAACCAATGCGGGTCATCATTAGCCCTGATGGAACTCGCGCCTATGTCTGCAATCGTGACAGCAATACCATTTCGGTAATAGATACAGCGAATGACCAAGTCCTGACGACCGTCCCGGTTCAACAAATTCCATACGACATCGCTATTAGCCCGGACGGTACTCGTGTTTATGTCGTCGAGTCGGGAAATAGCACGGTCGCAGTGATCGACACGGCTACGAATCGCGTTCAAACAACTATCCCTGTGCCTGGTCAACCGGGTTATATCGCAGTCAGCCCGGATGGCACCCGCGTTTATGTCAATGTCGGTCCCAGCGGAGAAGGTGTTGACCGCCCATACATCGCGGTGATCGAGTGGCTATCCAGCGACGCCCATCCGTCAATCTAGTGCCAAGCCTAGATGTTCAAGGACCCTGCAGTTGCAAGCTGCAGGGTTTATTCGCCGCAATTGGACGTTCTCCGTCGAACTGTTCACGAAAGGGCCGAAATGATCAGCGAGTAACTCAGCCTTTCTGCATCACTGCGGCAACTCCAAGTTATCCAGCACCCGATTCACCGCCAATTCCCCAAGCATGATCAACTGCGCGATGCCCATCAGCGTCCGGCGCTGCGATGGCTTCACCAGCCCGGCGAATTCCTGGGCGATGGTTTTCGCGGAGGCGAGGGTTTCGCAGGCGTTGGCCAGCAGGTCTTCGTTTTTGGTGTCGG
>NZ_RAZO01000249.1:0-42517 GCF_004307535.1 Pseudomonas sp. Sample_9 | reverse complement strand
GAGCCGTGAAAAAGCTAACGATGTCGTCAGCAAAGTGCTTGAGGCTGAAGTGCTGTTGCGTGAACTGGCTTCGCAATTCAGCCAGGGCTAAACGCATCACGGGCAAGCCCGCTCCCACAAGATCAACACGATCCCTGTGGGAGCGGGCTTGCCCGCGATGAATCCAACCCAATTTACCTGTCTGACACAAAACCTGTGGTGAGGGGATTTATCCCCGACCGGCTGCGCAGCAGTCGCAAACCCAGCCAACAGTGTGTGTCAGCTATATCGAGGTCTCAGGTTTTGGGGCCGCTGCGCAGCCCATCGGGGATAAATCCCCTCGCCACAACATCCCTTCTACTCAAGCCTTAGGCTTAGCCTTCCTCGGCAACAAATACTTCATCAACCCCTGAAACCACATCACCAGCGCCGGATTCCCCTTGAGCTGGATCGACTTGTCCTGGATCCCCTGCATAAACGCCAACTGCTTGTTCTTCGCCTGCATCGTGGCAAAGCCATAACCGGCGTCTTTAAACGCAATCGCAAACGCCGGCTCCGCCACCACGCCAGATTTGCTGGTGATGCGCTGATCCTTGACCACGAAATGCCGCGCCACTTTCCCATCCAGCGTCTGCAGCTGAAACACCAGATCCTTGTCACCCAACTGCTGCTGGAACGCAGGATTGGTCCGGCTGGCCTTACCCATCAACAAACCCATCATCCACAGGAGAAAACGAAATTTCATGCGCACAGCCTCAAAAGGAAAATGAACGGCCGGGGCAGTGTAAGGGATTCGGACGATAACGCCAGTATCTGACTCTATTTGAAGAGGATGCAGACCATTTCCCGCACGATGACCGCCAAGTCACGATTCCGCAAGCAGCGTCCTACACCTGTTGAAACACATCCCTGTAGGAGCTGGCGAAGCCTGCGATCTTTTGATCTTCCGGCCCGCGAATCTATGGGAAATTTCCTGCAAAGTGCGGTGCTGTCCATGAACTAGGCGAGTTGGCTGGCTATCGATAGGATCTGTGGGTCGCCGCAAAATCGGCGATACGGACGTGCAAGTCCGCATCGGCACACTATCGGTTATAGCTATTCACCGAGCGTTTTCTTATGCTCGCAAATCGTTATGGCAGCTGTGTGTGGGAGACCTTCGGGTCTGCCGGTTTGCCGATTGCCGGTCTTGCACACCTATACACAGCTGCCACCTAATTCGAAGTGCGAGCGAAAGGGTGTTAGCTCCTTAATCGGTATATTTAAATGATCAAACCAACACCCAATCCCCCCGAAACCCCAGATATATCGCCCTACGAATCTCTCGAATCAAAGAAATTCCACGAAGCCGCCGAGCGCGCCCTCGACCACCACTTCAAACCGCCCCTCGAACCACACCCCAAACGCGAAACCGGCCTCTTCAGCCTCTCCCCCGGCACCGACGCCGAAGCCCTCATGGCCAATGCCTCGGAAGACCTGCTGTCCATCAGCGTCATCGCCTGCGATCTGGCTGACGACCTCCACGGCTCTCGCCGCTCGGTCGCGCTGGCCCTGAGCAGAATGGCGGACGGGGTTCGGTTGATGGTGGAAGGGATGCTTGATCACATTGAAGTGCGGAATACGCCGGCCAAGCCGTAACGCGGTTTGCGGATGAAAAAAGGGGACGTTAAGTCCCCTTTTCTAGAGCGCATAATCCATCACTTCTTCCAACCGCCAGCATTGCCCCCGGACAAACCGATATTCAAAGACATAGTCGGTATCCGGTTTCTGCAGGATGGCGACGGCGTGATCTCCCCGCTCTTCCTTGACGGTCAATGTCAGGCCTTGGACTTCTCGCTTGGCCTGATCCGGGATGATTGGAAACTTGAGTTCCTCACCGCTGAGGCTGCGCTTTTCCATCTCAGGCTCAGCATCACCGGCCACAGTCGTGACCATTTTCAGCGGTTGTTGGACGAAGGATTTCTGCACATCGGCGCGCTCGGAGAAGGCTGCGAGAAACGCTGAAAAGTCGGGCGAGGGGCAAGCGACACTGGTCACGTCGCCGTTAGTTTTGGGCGACTTCTGGCGCAGATCCTGTTGAAGCTTTGAATCGGCAATGATCTTTGCATCGAGGTCTGCCAGGCGCTTTTTGATACTCGCCGCATCCTTGTAGGCACACACAACATCGACGCCGTTTTCAAGGTCTCGGCCGTCTCGGCAATCCTGCAACTCAGGGTCTGGCGGATCACCACGAAAAAAACGCAACGACAACTGCTCGCTTTGCTTGATGAGTGGCAATTCCAGCGTCCAATAGGTATAGCCTTCGAACCCACCGTTTGACTCTTTTTGCCTCATGAGCACGTACAGGGACTTCCCCGCTTGCTCAGGGAATTTTCGTTCGAAGAAAAACACCGACGCGACTTCATCACCCACGAGCGGCGCCACAAACGAGAGTTCTGGCTTCGTGGCACTCATTGTCGTGTAAAAAACCTCACCACCGGGAACGTAGCCACCTGTCGTCTGACCTTTGAGCGTGTTCTTCAAGAACAACACGGTGATCTTCTGCTCGCCCACCGATGCCACCACCGGCGGATGCATTTGCTTGATGGTTTGCAGGTCATCAGCGGTTGCCGTTTGCGCGGTAAGACCGATGATCGATGCGAGCATGCACACACGACTTGAAAACCTGGTCACTTCCATTACTTCCTTGTTGATCGACGAATTGATCAATCTTCAATAACTAGCGCGAGGGCATCACGATGATTCAGGCGCGCCGCATTTCAGCTCTTGGATTTGCGCGTTCTGAATCGGAATTACACAGGCGAGACGTTTCTCTCCGGGTGCACGAAGCTCCGTGAGGCTGAGCGTTACGTGTAACCCGTCCTCGGCAAACGCGTGATCCTCAAAACCTGCGTCGGCATAGTCGCTCCAGAATCTCTTGCCATCGAAAGTGCAAAACTGCCTGGACGACAGCACTCTCCAGTTGCCGTCGGGCGCGAGAGTCTGAACAGTCAGGCAAGGATTGCCGAAGGTACTGACGTAGCGAGCCACGACATCGCCGAAGCGTCGAGAGGCGGATTCAGACACTTGACTGATATTGATCACATCACTCGGTCGATCGGATGCGATCGCTTCCAGATAACCGGCACGCTCCAGACTTATCCGTGCCACACACAGACTGATCATCAAGGACTGCGCCTGTGAGCCGGGTTGTACTTCTGTGGCCTCCAGCAAGCATGTGGTGTCGCGCAACTTGAGCCAGGCACGTTGTGAATCTTTGGCGATTGCAATAAATGCCTCAGCTTGTGCAGGGTCTTCCTCTCGCTGAGACGCGAAACGCGCTATCAGTTTTTTGTAGCTGGCATTAAGTTTTGCGTCGGCCGCTTTACGGTCGGCTTCAACGCATTCCAGGTATTGCCAACTTACGGTAATGACCTTGCAAGTATCCTCAGCGAGCGCAATTGAAGTGAACATCAGCCCAAGGGCCAACACGATAAAGCGGGCAAACCTGTTCATTTTTTCATTCCCTGAAACTCTGATCGCTCAACGACGCGTTGCGGAATTTTCTGCGCCTTGCCAGCGGCAGTCATCGCTTCGCCGTACTCGCGGTAATAGCGCTGTGCTTCCTCTTTTCGATCAAGTCGCCACAAGGAATCCGCCATGTTCAACATCAACACCGTACGCTTGCCCACCGCCTCAACGCCGCGATAAAACTTCAGCGCCAGCTCATCTCTACCGCCCTCGGCCAGATAAAAGCCGAGGTCGTTGTAGGCTTGAACATTTTGCGCCGGGGGATGACACGCCATGTAGGACTCCGGGCTTAAAAAACTCATGCTCCACTCAAGGGATT
Organism: Pseudomonas sp. Sample_9; assembly: GCF_004307535.1. Lineage (NCBI taxonomy): Bacteria > Pseudomonadati > Pseudomonadota > Gammaproteobacteria > Pseudomonadales > Pseudomonadaceae > Pseudomonas > Pseudomonas sp. Sample_9. Next base: position 38,712 of record NZ_RAZO01000249.1, on the reverse strand, counting down.
CGGCGCGGGACTGCGCCGTTTCGGGGTTCAAGACATGTTTCAGCAGTTCCTTGGGAGGTTTGGTTTCCAAGGCAGGGTTGAGCACCCCGCCCTCTTCGGAAACCCACTGATGGCCCTCCCAGTTACCCTCACAAAACCTTTCGTAACTCTCAGCCAACACGCAACCGGTTTCCATCGAAATCACAGCGCAATGCCCCTGTGATGTCGCTATTTCCTCACCGTTCTCACCTATGACTACGCCGTACTCCACCGGGGTCGCCAACAAGGTTTTCTTATCGGGGCTAAGCCATTCGGGATAGGCCTGAGTACCAATGCCAGCATGGAAGAGCGGAAACGTTTTTCCATTTGCCGTGAACCAGGCAGTGGCAGACTCCACCACAGGTGAAGTCCACTTTTTTGCTTGTAACGTCACTGTGTGCCCGTCAATGCCAACTATTGGCGGCTCTTCGGCAAAGGCGCTGGCGGCAACCAAGTTGCCGAACATCAACACCCACTTAAGGCTGGCCATATTCAATCCTTTTCACCGCCGGGCTTTCCGATTGCAGCTGCCTTTTGGTAACGCCATAGGCCTCCATCAGCACTCCCCGGGAGCCCTTCGAACCAAACGAGCGCTGGGTATTATCGAAGCTATATTGCTCCAGCCGTCCTGCCGTCGAGTAATACCCACGCCACTCCGGGCAGGCACCGCAACCGCCGTAACCACCGATTGAAACAAGGCTGCCCTTGCTACCTGTCACACAATCCATTGCCACCACCACGTTGCTCAGCATCTTCGTCTTCACCCCGTCCGAGGTGAGTTGGGAAACCTTGCCGACATCACGCCGAAGCACTTTGCCGCCGATGTTGATGGTCTGGTCGGAGCAAACCGGCAGCACGTGGTCGGCGGTGTCCTCCACCGTCACTGATCGGCAGGACGACACCAACACCACTTCAACGCCGCCACATTGCATAACGTCGCGCTGGGTGTAGGCATCGGTCGGAGCGGCGACGGCCGGAAGCGAGAGCAACAGAGAAAGACAGCCCGTGAGTAAGCGGTTCATCCCCTAATCCTTAATCAAGCGGCGGCGTTTCTGCGTCTGTCATCGTCAGCAACCGAAATTCGTTGTTCACAAACTCGTAGTAACGATCCCGGTTGACGCTTTCCAGCGAATTCCCCTGAGCGTCTTCTTCGCCGTCGAGGGTGATACCGGAAATAAGGATCAAGCGGCTGTCGGGTTTGTAAGCCATGGCGAAGGTGCTGCCGTCGTAGGCATTCGGCAGACCGCCAGAGACTTCACCGGTTTGTGCATCGAGCACTTCGGCGCAGATGGCACCGCCGCCACAACCCAACGGGTTGAGGATGTAATGGCCGGCGAAGTTGACCTTGCCTTTCAAGGCTTTTGATCGCGCACTGTCCATCACCGGATTGCTGTTTTCCTGCGGCACCAGTGCATGGTGGGTGCCGGTGAAAACTGGTGTGACGGGATAATCCTTGAAGTCGGGGTCGGCGGCGAATGCCATGGTTGTGGCAGCCAATATCAAGCTGCCGAGAAGAGCCGAAAATCCTTTCATGTAGTAACTCCTTAATGGAAGACCTAAAACCGACGGCTCCCGGTTCATCCCTTGTTACCCGGATTGACCAGACTCAACTCACCATCCCGATACACCACCTCACACCCCACCCACGCCGGGTCCACCTGCGGCATCACCGCCGACGGCTTTCGCAATTCGCGCAGCAACGTCGAGCCATGCGACAACCGCCCACCCATCCGCGCAATCACTGCCCGCGCTGTTTGGTAATGCGCGTGCCGCCCCGGATCGAGAGTGTCTTCCAGCAAGATGTCCTCGCCGAGGATGCCCCGCACTTGCCCCGGATAAATCATGAACCCGGTCGCCTGCTCCGCACCTTCGCGACCGTCCTGCCAGAAGCTGCCGTCTCGGGTGCGAACGTCGGGATGCGGTGCAAACCAGTGCTCGCGATCCGCCAGCGGCATCGCGTGATGCAGGCGGAAGAAGATGCGCATGAGGTTGTCGCGATACCACTCGCGTACTTGCAGGTAGTAACCGCGTAGGCCCGGCAGGCCGGTCGAATGCGCGAGGCGGATCAGTCCAGACCATTGCGGGAATGGCTGTAGCGGCAGATCGCTCGACGCGGGCCGAGGGGTGGCCGGATCGGTTTCCCACGGCAATCGATGCGGACTGTTTTCAAGGTTGTCGTAAGCAGTCGGCGGGCGACCCAGCCAATCGCCACCGCTGCTGGCCAGTGCCGTGGCGATGCACAGATTGCCTTGCACCACGAACACGTAAAACCGAGTGAACCAGTCTGCCAATTGCTGACCATCGGCAGCTTGGGCGACGAGTTCGGCCAGTTCCCGATCGAAGCGCTGCAAACCGTTTTCAAGATTCAGCAAATGGCCGCGAGCCTTGCGTTGCATACGCAAAAGCAGCGGCAACGAACGGAGTATCTTCAGCGGTTGCCACGGCAGATGCGGGGTCGCGCCGCCGACTTCACCGGCGTAGTTAGCGGCGCTGATGCCCCAGTCGGCCAGCCGGGCGAGAAACAGATCATTGTTGATATAGGACGCGCCACCGAACACAGCGGTGAACGGCTCGTTGTCCTGCAACACTCGCGCATCCCAACGCGCCATGATCGCCGGGATACTCGCTGCCGCGCGGCGTTGGGCGTATTCCACCAACACGCTCGGTCGCGGCGGCAGGATCTCGGCGATGTTGGCGGCGGTCAGGTGGCGGCGCCAGCCGTAGTCGCTGATCGGCCGGTATTGCAGCAGCCACAATTGCGCGCCGTCCCAGGCCCATTCGACGTCGCCGGGCACGTAGTGAAACACGCGCAACACGTCTTGTAGAAAGCGCCAGAGCAGGTCTTCGGTCAAACCGTGGGACGGCGTAAACGTGCCGCTGCGCCAAGCATCACCGAGCCGCGAAAGTGTTGCCCGTGAGGGGCTGACGTGACCGTCGGCAAGCGATTCGAGATGGCCTTCAACCCACTCCAGTTCTACCGAGAGATGGCGCACAAAAGCGATCCCGGAAACTACCGGCGTGATGAAGCGTTGCACCACCACTTCCTCGACGCCTTCGGCCGTCAGCTCGGCGATGCGTTTCGGCACGTTGGCGGTCGGTTCGCGCAGATAGGTCGTGCTCAAACCGGCATTCGCCAAATCGGCCTGATCCTCGCCATAACTGGAGGAGCGCACCGCCCAGGTCACATCAGGTTGAGCAGCAAGAAATGCCGGCAGACGCGGATCGGCACATTCGTTGAGCGTCAGCGCCGCTGGCACCGCTTGCCGGGCCAGCTCAGCCAGGCGCAAACGACCGCCCTTGGTGTGGGCGACAAACCCGCGCTCGCCCGACTCCAGCCACTGCGCGAACTGCGCGGGCGAGTCGATCCACGGGTAATGGCCCCAACCGGGTTTCAAGCTGATGGTCAGATCAGCGCGGGCGAGAATCGCCGACCATGCCGCCGCTTGCTCGATGCCGAGTACAGCGTCCTGATCGCCCCAGACCAACTCGACCGGATCGGTGATCCACTCCAGCAGCGGCAACGCGGTGTCGGCGCGAATCAGATCCCAGTGCGGCACAAACGCACGGCAGCGCGCATAGCCGGCGCCCATGCGCTGGTACTGCGCAGGCGTCCAGGTCTGGTTGGAAAACTTGCGCGCGAACAGCGTGGGTTTGTTCGACAGCAGCCAGTGAATGGTCTTGCGAATTGGCAGCGGCGACATCAATGCCGGCAAGCGACGCTGCCACAAAAACGCACCGACCGGCGCCAACAAAACGCTGCGGGAAAAGTGTCCGGGCCGACGTTGCAACGCGTGCAGCACCAGCAAGGCATTGACCCCGACCGCCATGATCGCGCTGCCCTTCTGCGTCATCGCCAACAAGGTCTGCGCGTAGTCCGCCAGATCCTCGCAGGGTGGCAGCGGATTGGCGCCGAAGCCCGGCAACTCCAGCGGCAGCACGTCGTAGCGCTGGAAGTACGGCAGCGCGTCATCCCACCAATCGGCGGCGCTGCCGTTGCCGGCCAGCAGGTACATCAACGGCTTGCTCATGGACGATCCTCAGGTCAGATCGCGCAGAGCAGCGTCGAGGGTTGGAAAACGGAATGTGTAGCCAGCCTCAGTCAAACGCTGCGGCACCACGCACTGACCGTCGAAGAACAACTGCGCCATCTCCCCCGCCATTGCACGCACTGGCGCAGCGGGAATATGCAACCACACCGGACGCTTGAGGACCTTGCCGGCCTGCTCGGCGAACGCGGCCTGACTGACCGTTTCCGGCGCCACCATGTTGTAGGTGCCGCGCAGATTGTCATCGTTGAAAGCCCGCGCGATCACCTGAAGCACATCGTCGCGATGCACCCAACTCATGATCTGCCGACCATCGCCCATGCGCCCGCCGAAACCCAGGCGGAACGGCAGCAGCAACGGCGTCAACGCACCGCCGGGGCCGAACACCACGCCGAGGCGCAGCACCACCTGACGCACGCCAAATTCCGTGGCCGGTTGCGCGGCGGCTTCCCAACGCGCACAGAGTTCGGCCATGAAACCGTCGCCCTTGCTGGCGTGTTCGTCGAGGTTTTCACTGGCGTCGCGCACGCCGTAGAAGCCGATGGCCGAGGCTTGAATCCATAGGGCCGGTTTATGCTTGGTGTTCTTCAGCCAGGTCATCAACGCTTCGGTGGTGCCGACTCGGCTGGCGAGCAGTTGCGCCTGACGCTTGGGAGTCCAGCGTGGGCCGGCGACAGGGGCACCGGCGAGATTGATCACTACGTCGAAGGCTTCGTCGTGGCTAAGTTCGCTGAGCGAATGCACACAGCGGATGCGGCCGTTGAATAGATTGGCCGCGCTCAACGGATCGCGCGTCAGTACGCTGATGGAGTGGCCCGCGTCGAGTAATTGACTGACCAAGGCTTTACCGATAAATCCGGTGCCGCCGGTGATCAGCACACGTTTGAAAGCGCCACCGGCAAACGGGTTGGACAGGCTCGTTGTCTTTACTGCAGGAGACTTCCGGCGGTCATGCCGATACAGCCAGAACAGTGGCGGCAACAACACCAGCAACGCAAAACCGTCGAGCCACAGGTGCGACCAGACCTGTTGTTGCGCTGAGAGCCACATGTCCTGCGGCGCCCATAACAGGATGCCAGCGGTCAACCAGCCCCACATCGCCGGGGCTTTCAAGCGATTGCCCAAGTGCACCAGCGCGAGCATGTACAACGAATAACTTTGCAGCGTCGCGCCGAATAGCGCGAGCCACCAGACTTGTTGTTCGTGGCCGGCGGTGGGAACCGGATCGGCGCCCCAGAATGCGAGTTCGAGGGTGTGCAGATAGCCGTCGAGTAATCCGGAATGCCCGGCCCACGTCAGGGTGAGGCCGGCAAGAATGTGCACGATTGCGGCGGCGTATAGCCAGAGCACCAACGCTGGGCGAAGGGAGATCGAGGGGGCTGGCATTCCGTGTCCTGAGCGCGTTCCTTGGGGGTGGGGAGTTTAAAGGAAAATGGGTGTTTTCAGTCGCTCGAACACAATACGTTTTGTCGCTATCGCACTGAGTGAGCGTCAATCAAGACGAGCAGCTCCTTCAACCTAGCAATATCCTCCTCATAAAAGGCATTACATTGCGTCACGACCACATATTCATAGCCGGTCGCTTTTTCATGGGTGCTGCATACAATCCCCGGACCTTCCCCGCCATCCTGCCTTCCATACACGACATCCCGCGCATCCGTCAGCACCCAGCCTGACATTGCCAATTTCGTACTGGCTGATTCAGGAAGTCCATCGAAGTGCATGATTGCCTCAGCATTCGGCAGCTTGACAAGCAAGTTGTATGGCGACGATAAAGAACTCATTCCCACAGTTTTCGTGACTTCGGCGAGGTCCTTACCCCGCACGATAAACGTGGGGAGGCCGTCTAGATCACCTTCATAAGTTGACTGATGAAGTGGCGAAAGTTTCAGGACTGCAATTGCGCCCTTGCTGACACAGCTGACGAGCTCCAGCATTGGCTGAACGTCATGAAACTCGCAGGTGGAATCTTGAGCAAACAATGTCGGTGATAGAAGTGTCGTGCAGAATGCGAACACCCACCTCAAACAAGATTGGGGCAAGCTCAACTGAATGCCCCTGTACGCATTTCCATTCACTGAGTGCCACCTGCTCCAATACATTCAATTGAATCGCTGGAATCCAAGAAACTCCACAAAGCCGCCGAACGCGCCATAGACCACCACGTCAAACTGCCCACTGAACCAAACGCAACACGCGAGACCGGCCTCTTTAACCTCTCCCCGGCACCGACGCCGAAGCACTCATGGCCAACGCCTCCGAAGACCGCCTGTCCATAAGCGTCATTGCCTCAGACCTCGCCGACGACCTCCACGGCTCCCGCCGCTCGGTTGCACATTTAGTAGCATTTGCTCGGAGCTATTGGCTCAATCACTTCCGACCGAAGTCGCTTAGCAGCATCGAGACCTGACTCGTATCCCTTGTCGGCGGCTAGCTGATAGCAAGCCAAGGCACGAGGAATATCCTTCTCGCCGAGATCGCCACTCTTCCAGTAGTCACCAAGCGCGACAATTGCATGCGCTGACCCCATGGAGCCGGCACGAATAAGCTCTTTCTCAACATCAATTGGCCGCTGGCACGGTCCGCTTCCGGCCGTTTCATTGCCAAAACAATAGAAGCTTGCCAGACCCTCAGCGCCTCCTGGTGAATTCAAAGCTGCTGCTTTGAAAAGAGCCTCAACTTTGCTGTATTCCAACTGCGGAGCCATACCCGACAGACTCAGCCTAGCCGCAGACTCACTGGAAATAGGATCGCCTGAAGCAGCTGCACACAGGTAATTTTCCAAAGCCGCTTCAAAAAGCTCCACTGTGAGTCGATATTGCTCAAGACCACCCAAACTAATAAACCCTTGTGCACGCTGTGAGCAGAAATTTTCCTCACGACTCAATGAGCGCGTACTGGCTACAGAAAGCTCCTTTTCGGGAATCGACCAATCCTCAACCCCCTCAAGCGTCCAGCAGGCTTTACGCGAAAAGTTGAAGATCTTGATATTGCTGTTTCCGGCACGTTTATCCACAACGTCAACGTGACGATCATCTACCTTCTCGACTTCTATTCCTTCGACTTTCCCATCTGGCACCGCAGCCATTAAGGGAAACGCCATCTCGCGCCCCACCACTGCAGTGACGTGAGTCACTATCCGTCCTATATCCGACGTCCCCTTCAACACCAATAGCTTCACGGCCTGCGCAGTTAGTCGCTTCTGCGATTCGGCATTAGCGGAGAATGCTGGAAGAAACTGTTCAAAGTCTTGCGTAGGGCACGAGCCACGTCCAATTGTCGGGCCACTCCCGATATCGGACGCGATATTGTCCAAAAACACTGAACGGTCACGACTCATACTGGCGATGCAATTGTTCACCGCTGCCACATGCGCCGAAGAGCCCCGTTCCGCCTCCAACGCATCGACCTGGCAATCGGTATCGCGCAGTTTGATCCAGGCGCGCTGAGCCTCCTGAACCGTTGCCTTTTGGCTCGCCGCAAGAACTGGATCAGTTTGATACCCACCTTCGAGCCGAACCATCAGTTCTTGATAACTGGTATTCAACTGCTTATCTGCAGCAACCTTGGCACTCACAGAACATCTTTCCCTCTGAGAGTTCGTAGTGATATCGGCACATGCATCGTCAGCAAATGCATGTCCCCCCAACAGAGATAAACCACCAATCAGCACGGCGGGCAGCACCGGAATAAGATATTTACTCAAAGCAAATTCCAACAATATTTTGCGAAAGTGTATTTTTAATTCGAGCCTATTCTTCAAGGGAGATAGCCATTTTCAGAGTAGATCCATTCAGATAAACGACTGCTTCGCGCCCATTAATATCGACAGGGGTAGGATTCTGGATCATTCCTTCATCACTAGCCTTCGCAATTTTTGTTAACGTCTTATCCGCAACATTGGCACGCCAAATAGTTTCATCACCATTCTTGAAATAAAACGTCGGCCGTGACTTGCTCCAAATCGGAGCATATATATTCCAACCGGCCTCGGGCCGACCAGCCTGCGCTATCGTTTCATACCCTGAGATGTGCGAGTAGTACGCTTGCAATTTTCCATACTCACCACCCCAACCGAATGTCAAACCACTAACAGCATTTTCATCAGCATTTGGCCACTGCTGGAACAGCAAACTGCTTTCCAATGGCGGAGATTTTGAACCGAGCTTATAAACCATCCCCCGCAGCTGATTCTTAGAGAGCTGCTGTCGATAGTAAAACGCCCCATCCAAGATTCCCGCGAATCTTTTCCCTTCGTCGTTTGAACCCAAACTGAAAGCACCATCAAAACCGATATCTTTCGCAATCGTGTGCAATACCGGCCTGTCGTTGCGATCAACGTACTCATATAGATTACCCCGGTACGCAATCATCGCCGCATCAAAATGCCCTTCGAACACGATGACATGCAACATGCCTGAAATTGTTTCAGCGGAGATCACAAATCGTTCAACAGCCCCTTTTTCATTGGGAAGCCATGCTAAATCAATGACCTTCCATGAGCGTTCAAACTGTTTGTAAGGCTTATCCCCCAACATTAACTTAATATCTTTCTGAGTCGGCCTAGGCGCAATAGGAACCGGCGACAGAAAGCGTATCTGCCGAACATAAGAGTCCTCTAAACACTCCACTGACTCACAAGAGTTACGCTCCGACTCAAGCCATTCACTTTCGATTAATTGAAAAACCCGCCGATTTTTTATCGACTTGAATACTTCACTTAGCTTTTCATCCATTGCGGACAAGGAAGGAGAACGACAAATTTTCCTTTCTACGTCCGTTGAAGCTTTGCCACAGTCGGAACTCGCAGAAAATGCCACCGAACTGAAAAGCAAAAAAGCTAACGGTAAAAAGCTAGGGAGCGAATATATATTTTTCATTGATTCACGCTTTCAGGCATTGAACTTCGCAAAGCGGGTTGCGAGATGCTTGGGGCGTTCATTTATCCGCCGCTTCATTTGTTACCCTCTTTGCCAATGCTCGACGACATCAACATCCACCCGCATCGCCACACAAGATCCATCCGCGTATTTCTTTGCCTTTCGGTGTTTTAAACATAATCGAAAGCCAGCCAGCCTCAACAGCCTCCTGCTCAACCCTATCCCCGGAAACCAAATACATACGAGTGACATCGTCAAAAACTGGAGAGCTATAAATTTTAGCTTTTTTATTTATTGTCAGCTGAACCGGCACACCTTCATTCCATTTAGAAAACGCTGGAGTCGCAAGTTTATTACTAACAGACAATTGATCCTTGTAAGGAAATTCATACATTAGATTCTGGTAATCGTCTGCCAATATATCGCCACCCTCACCAAAATATTTGGAGACTCGCTCATCCCTTGAATAACCACTCTCGCTCTTTTTGTAAACATGCACGCTGTAATATTCACCAGAATATCTAACTCCGGTGTCTGAATGTATTCCCACACTGTGTATTACAAAAAGCTCTTTCTCGGAACTACCTTGAACATCAGAAAAAAATGCCGAGCGGACTTTTCCTGTGTCTGCCAAATACGGTAACTGCCCAACGAGCTTCTTAGATTTACTCAAACAATCAACATAGTTAACATCAATACCCACTTGATTGTTCGAATCTTCACTGCTCGCCTCATCCTCTATAGGAACGAGATCAAAAACAATCGCACCGTCTTTTGTCGGGATCGAATGGTACACTTTACTCTCAGGGACCTCGCAAGCTAGCGAAGCCACCGAAGACAGGCAAAATGAAACTAACAATGAAAATTTACATAAGCGCTTCATAACGAACAGCCCCCGAACACAACCTTGAATTTCTCAGCAACTTCTTTAGTAAACTTCTCTCGCTGATCAAGTTCTTTCAGCCCAGAGTTGATAATCCTAGTCACAGATTTAATCTTCGCATCTACATCAGGTGAACTTGCATCCGCAAGTGAACCAATACCTTTCGCCTTCCAAAACCATAGACCAGACTCTAATGCAACCCTCATATTGTCCTGTACCAGGTTCGGATTAGCATCGATATTCACACCTATCGCTACAGCACATTCACGATAGTTAGCATAGTGGGTCAAATGAAGAAGGCCTCTCCCCCTATAGTCGTTATGAGGGTACTGATTGCTACCAAAGCTATGTTTACCATACGCTGGATCGTTTGCAATCAGATGCTGATCTATATACTCAAGCTTCTCTTCTCTGGTTAGTGACATCCCCAGCCTTGCAAAACCATCATTAATAGCGGTTGGCGCCATTCTATATAGTTTCTCGGCTGTGTAGCTACGACGAGTGTAATTTAAACTTTCCCTAAACGCAGAAAATTGAAAAGTCTCGTGCTTACCCTGCCCCATTATATGAAATACCTGAGCACAGGTATTTACTCCATACTTAGGGAAAAGCTCGTTCGCCACCATGACAAACTCACTTACAAAAGTATCCGTTACGGAGGATGGACAAATACTCCGCATCAATGCATTTGTTAATGCTATATTACTGCCACACTTTTTGCAGACATTACTCCCGGACGATGGCATCATATTCCCAATGAGCGCGATTGGATGAAAATGCCATACAACTCCATCGCCTACCCCTTTAGATTGTATAGCTGGATCATCCCAAAATATTAAACTATCTATTCGTTCTTTTTCGTGCTTTAGAACAGATGGATAATTTTCTAGCATCGTGTCCAGCCGCGCCCATTTGGCAGAGTCCGACTTGGATTTCCACTCCGTAGGGTGATATGCAATTAGCTTTGACCAGTGATCTCTTAAATCCAGATTCTTAAGTGCAATCGGAAAATCCTCGGGAGTAACTTTTTGATCATTATTACCAAATCGATCCAAGCCCCTATATAAGTTCTGGAAGAACTCTGGCATATCATCAGGATCCAGAAAACCATCAGAATTTGAATTTAATTCCTTAACGATGCGAAAGCCTAGTTTTTCCCAGTCATGCTGACTAAGAAGCTCCGCGCCTTCTTTTTTGAGCAAACCTGATTTGCTCTCTGTATTATCAAATACGGTTACCTCATACCACTCTTCAGCGTCCTTATAGAGAACAGTTTTCCCGAGCTCTACAAATTTCTCATTCGAGATTGTCACGCTTTCGGTTACAGGAGGCTTACCTTTTAAGGTCGTATTTGCTGGCAAGTGTAAGTATTGCTTCCCTTGCTTCAAAGTTGCTTTATTTTTCAGAAAATCCTCAATTCTCGGATCTGCCGAAAAAATTTCAACGTGAACTTGATAATTTCTCGAAACCCCTCCATCAGGACCTGCTAATGTTTCATTCAAACCAAGAAAACCGATTATGTCACCTGCCTTAATTGCCGTGTCCATCGGCACAACCTTATCAAACTCCGTAGGAACCAACCCCAGCAATTGAACATAAGGCTTTTCAACACAAGCCCAAAAAGTTGCTGGGACAGGAGTAGAATGGCTTTTCAAACCGGTTGTAGCACTGGAAATACTTGGCACGAAGGAACATTCCGCCATTTTGTAAAGTTTAGAACCAATCTTCAGGTTAAAAACTTTTCCACTATCAAATTCTATTACGCTATTTGTACAAAGTACTAAATCTTCGTTTTGCCCCAGACTATTTACCTGTCTCATTGCAGCCCCAGCTACAGCGCCGTTACTCTGGGGTGAGGGGGCTACCCTTAAGGTAAGCCCAGAGCCGGAAACTATCGCTCTGACCTTGCCCTTCCAATAATCTGGCTTCTTCCGCTCCGGTGCAGTTATTGCTTTCCAGCTCGCACTGCCATCACCTCTTGGGTATGCAACACCGTTTTGCTTGTAGGCGAACCAGAAATCCTGTCCTGGCGTGCGTCCACCTACTGTACCTTTAATTAGTTTGCCTTTCGCGTGGATGTGATCAGAGTGCTCTTCAAGTATTTCAATTTCAGTTCCAGCAGAAATCGAACCATATTCGATGCAGCCAGTTGCGCCAGCAACATCGCTTCGAGCTTTAAACCCACTTGCGATCATCTTTATTTTTTGAGGGCCCGTCTGTTCCGGTTCATCCGCGTACCTCTGATATGGCAGCAAATGCATATACAGGCTATAAAATACGAGTTCATTACTAGTATTGGGCACGACCTCTTTATTAGGTGGTGATTTATAGTCGTGCTTGACAAGGCAGAATGAATTTGAGTACTCCAATTCCTCTGTAGCACTCGAACCTTCAAACTCCGTCTTTAAATAATCCTCATTCAATCGATAGGCTACGACGACACCATCTCCAATACAACGAATAGGCTCATCTCTCACACACTGCGGAGCAGTCTTATGCGTGATATGAATACCGCCATGCCAAAATCCATGACTCCCAAGTAAAAAGTTACCTGCGCTTTCACTCTCAAGTGCTTTGAAGATTTCTTCAGCATCCTTAAATTGCGATCCATCCGCTTTTCTAAACGGGTACTGAAAGTTCATTAATGGTGTAGATTCTACCGGTGCAGGTGCAGGTGCAGGTGCAGGTGCGGATCCTTCCCCCGTCCGAGTCGACTCCTTAACCCTTAGAAACTTTGTAGGGACTGGCCAAAAATATGCTTTGCTATAGGCACCAAACTTTGCAGTAGCTGGACCGGAGCTTTGCGCCCCAAAAAACTCACCATATTGAGAGTCCAGCGTACTATCATAGTGTTCTACGATACCCGTATGATTTAGCGTTTTATTATCTCGATTAGAGATTACGTTAATCCAGAGTACGATATCTCCTCGCCTCACATTAGCAGGACTAATTACATCATAGTATTGAAGTGCGGCCGCACTATTTAGCCCCGCCGTGTTCTGGTAAGGAACTTGATATCCAGCACCTGTGAGCAACAGGTTTACCATATGAGAGCAATCGACGATTTTTTTGCCATTTTCTACGACAAAACCATCCCCACCTTCCTTATATCTATAGTTAGCACTCGTATAGTTACTTGATAAATCTAGTGGCTCTGTCATTTCTGCTTCCTGCAATAATCAGTAGCAATAGCTGGCTTTAGTAATTTCAGCGGTCTGTTTATTTAGACGTTCCAAATGTGCGATAGACCCTTTGCTGCCTTTTTTGGCAGCCACTTGGTAGCACGCAACCGCCCGGGACATGTCCTTCGTTACCAGCTCTCCAGTTTCAAAGGCACGCCCGAGTGCATTTATCGCAAAAGCACTTCCCATACGGGCCGCTTGCGTCAGCGCTTCCTCAGCCTGTGCTGGATGCTGGCAAGGGCCATTGGAGGAAATATTGTTTCCATCGCAATAGAACAACGAGAGGCTCATCGCCCCCTCAGGCAGAGTGGTCGCTGCTGCCTTGAATAGCTGCTCAACCTTCTCCGTTTGCAACTGCGGAGCCATTCCGGAAAGACTCAAGCTTGCTGCATTCAAACTAGCCTGGGGATCGCCGGAAGCGGCTGCGCATAGATAGTTTTCCAAGGAAGCTTCAAACAACTCACCTGTGAGTCGGTACTGCTCCAGCCCCCCTAGACCTCTAAAGGCCTCTGCACGTTGAAAGCAAAAATTCTCTGCCTCGCTCATGCGGGGCTTGCTCGTCTCTACGAGATCTTTCTCACTGATCGACCAATCTTCAACCCCCTCAAGCACCCAACACGCTTGGAGAGAAAAGTTAAAAATCTTGATGTTGCTATTACCTGCTCGCTTATCCACTACGTTGAAATGATTATCGTCAATCGCCTCAACCTCTACGCCTTCAGTCTTGTCCGCGCCTACAGGCGCCATCAACGGAAACGCTAAATTGGTGCTAGTAAGCCCCATCGTTTGAGGCTCAAAAACCCCATGATCTCCCACCGGTTTCAAAACCAGCGACTTCACCGTCATTGCAGTCCACCGCTGCTGAGTTTCGGCATTCGCAGAAAACGCTGGCAGAAACTGGGAAAAGTCCTCGGACGGACATTCATCCGCATAAGCGCTGCCATGAAACAGGCTCAACAGCGACGCGGTGAAAACCGCCATCGTGATGCCATTGCTCTTCTTCAAAACACCATTCATGTCGATCACTCAGAAAACACAAAAAAAGCCTTCGGCTTAACCTTCTCAGGCGGCGCATTCAACAACGCCTGATCCATCAAACTCCCCGCCTTATCCTTATCCGCCGCCCCCGGCAGCACTGGCGGTTTAATCCCGATCCCCGTGCCGGACCCAGCCGAGCCACCCGCATTGATCTTGATCACCGGCCCAACCACCGTAACCCCACCGCCATCAAGCTTGATAAAGCTCCCACCCCCAAGAATGGTCAGCTCTGTCCCCGCCTCAATAACGATCTTGTCCCCAGCCTTGAGGTGTATCTCTTTCCCCACGCTGGTGAGCTGCGCAGTCCCCAGCTTCACATGCTGGTTCTGCCCAATCGTCAGGTGATCATCCAGCTTCGCTTCAACCTTGCGGTCGGAAATCGTGGTGCGGTGTTCTTCAGCCTTCAGCTCGGTGTAGGTGTTCTTAACCACCGTGTCATGACGCTCATTCCCGACCCGAATCTTCTGGTCGTGCTCAACGTTCTCATCCCAGTCGCGCTGCGCATGAATGTAGATCTGCTCCGCACCTTTCTTGTCTTCAATGCGCAGTTCGTTATACCCACCGCCACCCGGGGAGCTGAGCGTTTTGAACACACTGCGGGTCTTGTTCGCAGGCAAGGCGTACGGCACCGGGTTTTCCTTGTGGTACAGGCAGCCGGTTACCAGCGGTTGATCGGGGTCGCCTTCGAGGAAGGTGACGAGGACTTCCATGCCGATGCGCGGGATGCTGATGGCGCCGTAGCGGTCGCCGGCCCAGGAGCTGGAGACGCGTAGCCAGCAGCTGGTTTTGTCATCGGCGAGGCCTTCACGGTCCCAGTGGAATTGCACTTTGATGCGGCCGTACTGGTCGCAGTGGATTTCTTCGCCTTTGGGGCCGGTGACCATGGCGGTCTGGCTGCCGAGCACGCGTGGTTTCGGGTGTTCGAGGGCCGGGCGGTAGAACACGTCCCACGGGGTGGCGAGGAAGGTGTTGCGGTAGCCCTGGTGGAAGTCGTCCTTGTTGTCGGTGGTGTCGCTGGTCACGCCTTCTTCGAGGACTTGCGGTTGTTTGCCTTCGTGGAAGATTTCGGTGAGCAGCCACAGGTCGTTCCACTCGCTGCGCGGGTGGTCGGACATTTCCATGAAGTGGCCGCTGACCAGTCTGGTCTGGTCGCCGCGACCTTCGGCCTGGCGGTAGTCGGCGCGGTGGCGTTCGAGGGCGCGCTGGCTGAGGAACTTGCCGCGCGCGCGGTCGATGAAGCGGCCGGGGTAGTCGTAGTCTTCGAGATCCGGTTCAGTGCTCTCGCCGTCAGGTTTGTATGCGGCTTCCATTCGCAGGCGCGGTTTTTCGAAATCGTAGTCGCGGCGCGTGGTGCGCGTGGTGCGGGTTTCCAGACGCAGTTTGAAGGCTTTGATCACCGGCTCGTCGGCGACCATACCGCTGCCCTGCACGTACGCAGTCGGCTGACCGAGATTCTGGAACACGGTCTGGTCGTCGCCGAACACCAGCAGGTGGGCTTTTTCGCTGTGCTGGAAGTGGTAGTGAATGCCTTCCTCTTCGCACAGACGCTGGACGAAATGCAGGTCGGTTTCGTCGTACTGCACGCAGTAGTCGCGATCCGGGCACGGCTGGCTAAGCTGGAAGCTGTAGGCGTTGCTCTTGATGCCGTGCTCTTCGAGGATCAGCGCAATGATTTTCGGCGCGGACATCTGCTGGTAGATACGCTGGTTGGTGCGGTGATGCAGGTATTGCAGTTGCGGCACGATCGAGACTTTGTAGCGGGTCAGGCGCTTGCCGGCATCGCCCTGGGCGACGCGGTAGATCTGCCCGTGAATGCCCGAGCCCTGTGGATCGAATGCCAGAAACGCCTGCTTGTGCAGCAGTTGTTCGAGGTCCAGATCGGGGTTTTCGCTGACCAGTTCGAGGTCGAAGCGATACGCCTGGCTGATGCCTTCGGTGCCGGTGAACGACAGCACTTGCAGGTCGCCGACGTAGTCTTCGACCTTGAGGCTGAAGTGGGTTTCGTTAGCTGAGTTGAACATCGTGTGCTCCCTGTTCGAATGTCATCCGTTACGCCCGAAGTCGCAGACGTTGCAGCCAGGACGAAGTGGCGCCCAAGGCGTCACGCAATTGTTGGGCAGTGATGGTGCGTTCTGCCGGGTTGAAGCTCAGCGCGGTTCGCAGCGCTTGCCAGCCTTGCTGGGGTAGATTCGCTGGGGCGCGCAGCTCGCGCTCCAGATGCTCGTCGCGGGCCTGGGTCGAGGGCAAGCGGCGGAACGGGTGTCTGCCGCCCGCCAGTTCATAGATCACGCAGGCCACCCCGTACACGTCCGCGCTGGCCGACAACGGTTGGCCCTCAAGCAGTTCGGGGGCGGCGTAGCCCGGGGTCCAGGCGTTGAAGCGCTCGCGGCTCAGGTGCGGCAGGCCGGGCAAGGTGCCCTCTTCTGCCTGCCCCAGACCGAAGTCGAACAGGCGCAGGCCGTCTTCGCTGAGCATGACGTTGCTCGGTTTCAGATCACCGTGCAGCACGCCGCGACGGTGGGCGTAGGCCAACGTGTCGAGCAGCGGCAGGACGATGTCGCGCAGTTCTTCCCACGGCAGGCCGAGGGGCCGCTCGCAGAGCAATTTGTCCAGGGTCAGGCCACGCATGTATTCCATGGTGATAAAGGCCCGCTGGCAGTCGGTGTCGACTTCAAAGGTGTGTGCACGCACGACGTTGTCGTGGCGCAGGCGTCGGGTCAGGGCGAACTCGCTGTAGAGCAAGGCACTGGCGTCCGGCGATTCGGCAAATTCTTCGCTGAGGATTTTCAGCGCAATGTAAGGGTCGGGATCGCCGAACTGCTCATGCAGCAGATCCCGCGCCCGGTAAACGGCGCCCATGCCACCGGCCCCGAGCAGACGCTCGAGGTGGTAGCGACCGGCGAGTACATCCGGCAGCGCACCGATGCTGGCCTTGGTCGGCGCCAGCAACGGTTCGGCCTGGTTGCCCTTGGCGAAGGCGAAGTAGGTCAGGTTGTTGGCCTGCTCTTCGCTGATCAGCAGGTCATCGATGGGCGATTCGAGTTCACTCATTGGCGGATCACCACGGCAGTCAGGTTGTCCCGCGCGGCGCCTCGCAGGGCGCCGTCGAACAAACGTTCCAGCGCCACGTGCGGCGCGCTGAGGCTGAGGGCGTTGCCGAGGGCATCGCTGCTCAGGCCCTGATACAAACCATCGCTGCAGAGCAAAAACACATCGCCCGGATAGACCTCGAGTTCAAGCACATCCAGGGTCAGTGTGTCGGCGGCGCCGACGGCTCGGGTGAGTGCCTGAGCCGCCGGGTGCGCTGCCGCCTGTTCGACGCTCATTTGCTGCTCGTCGATCAGCTGCTGTTGCAGCGAATGGTCCTTGGACAGCTGATACAGCCGCTGCCCGCGCCACATGTAGCAACGACTGTCGCCGGCCCAGATGCAGGCCGCGCGATTGCCTTCCACCAGCAGCGCGACGACGGTGCTGCCCATGATGCTGTCGTGACGTCCGGCAGTGACCGTCAACTCCTGGCCCAAGCGCCGGTTCAGCCAGTGCAGGCACTGGCGGATGGCTTTGAGGCGTTCGTCGAAGTCCTCGTGTTGCGGCAACTCAGCCAGGCTGGCGACGATCAACTGGCTGGCGATGTCGCCACCCTGATGACCGCCCATGCCGTCCGCGACCACCCACAGCCCATGCTGCGGCGAGTCGAGGAAGGCATCTTCGTTGCGCGCCCGCACCTTGCCCGGGTCGGTACGCGCCGCGCTGCGCCAGGGACTGGCCACCAGCATCAGAGCTGCACCGGCATACGGAAGGTGCGCAGCACGCCCATGTCGAACGGGTTCGGCGTGCGCTGGCTGGTCAGCAGGTAGTTGGCGCGCAGGCCGCCCACGTCCGCTTTCAGTACCAGCACATCACGACCGTTCAGGTACTCGGTCTGCATCAGGTCGAACAGACGGAACAGCGACCATGGGCCGGAGTTCTTCTCGATACCGATCGGACGCCCGGCCATCTTGTCCATGACCAGACTGGTGCGACCGTCTTCAGCATCGGTCGGCCACTTGAAGGTCATTGGCAGGATCGGGCCGTGACGGTATTCCATGGTCTTGTCGCCGAACTTGAATTCGGAGCGGCTGACCGCCGGATCGAGGGTGTACGGCTCGAGCTTGAACTGCACGGTCGGCTCGGCCGGGTTGATCGAGAAGAAGCTCTGGCGAATGGTCTGCGCCGCCGCCATCTGGTCCAGATACATTTTCGATACCGGCAGGCTGTGACCGTCGACGCTGCGCATGCGGTAGTTGCCCGGATCGCCGCTGACGAATGGACGCATGTAGCTGTCGAAGAAGCGATCGACAGTACCCTGAGCACGGAAGAACTCGCGGAAGTCGCTGATCGCCACGTCGCTGGTGCTGCTGGCGCTGAACGGATAACGCTTGCTGATGGTCTTGCCATACACGCTGTACAGCTCGTTCTGATAACGGCCGTTCAGGTATTGGTAGGCATCGTTGAGCACCAGGCGCCACGAGTCTTCGGCCAGCACGTTGAACCACACGCTCAGCGGACGCGGCAGACGACCGGAGGCATTGCGCAGGTTGGTCAGCGCATCACGCTGGCCGCTCATGCGCGTCTTGGCCATCTCGAACGCGGCTTGCTCCGGCGTGCTGGAACGGGCCAGACCGGCCAGTTGCAGTTGCAGGTCGTTGAGCGCGCTGAACGCTGGCGTCAGGTCAGCACCCGGGCCGTTGTTGTCATCGAGCAGACGATGCAGCGGTTCGAAGCGGCGCTGCAGGGATTTCTTCGCGGTGTCCGGCAGATTCTTCGCCACGTTCAGCGCCGAAGCCTTATCGGCGGCAGCCGCGGCGAGTTTGCCGACCTTGCCCATTTTGCCTTTCTGTCCGGCCAGCGCATCGGCAGCTTCGCCGGCTTCATCGACCGGATCAGGCGCAGCTTCGAAGCGGGTGTTTTCACGCACTTCGGTGAGCAATGCGAGGACCGGCGAGTTAGCCGAAGTCAGGCCCGCCAGTTGCTCGGCGCCTTCGCCAGCGTCGCTGATCGGTGGCAATGCGACCTGGCCAACGGCTTCGCTCCAGTAGTTGGCGTAGTCGCGGAAGTACAGCTGCTCGAGTTCGACCATCAGGCGACGCAAGTCCATGTCGCTGATGCCCGCGCCTTCGCCCAGCACCCAGTTGTCACGCAGGATATCGGTGACCAGAGCCGCGCCCTGCACCGAGAAATACTGCTGATAACCCTGCTGGGTGTAGAAACCCGGGATCACGTATTCCGTGCCGATGAACAACGAGCCTTGTGGGCCGAGGTGTTGGCTGAAGCGATAGTCCGGCAGGTTGCGCGCCTGCTCGCGGAGCATGCGGTAAACCACGTTGGCCAACGATTCGCTGCGCAGGACCTGACGCGCCTGCGTGACCAGTTGATCGTTCAGCGGATAAATGAACGGCTGCTTGAGTAAGCGCTCGAGGTGCGTGTTCAAACCGTTCTGCACCGCGGTGTTGCCGGTGTAGCGCTGCGACCAGTCAGTGGCAACCCAGTCCTTGAGCCACGCCGCGTCGCGACGATCCTTCATGTTCAGCATCAGGTACGCACGCAGGCTGTTGAGCAGGCGATCGCGGTCCTTCATGTTGGCGCGGATCTGCCCCTCGAGCATGGTCGCCACCCGCGGCAGCAACTGCGCTTCAAGCTCACGCTCGTAGGCGGTTTTCACCACCGGGTTGATCTCTTCGCCCTGATACAGGCCGCCACGCTCGTGGTACGACACGTCGCTCTTGCTCGGGAACACCTGGGTCGCGGCGTAGCTGGTGTCGAGCACTTTCAGCACGCCCATGGCGTCATCGCGCGGCGTGACGGCCGAGCGTTGCTGGGTCCAGTTCTGCGCCAGCGTGCGCAGGTTTTCCAGACGCTCGTAGTTGGCCGAGAAACCACCGGCCCAGAGCATGCCGAACAGTGCCAGTGCCGCCAGAGCGCCGACGTACAGCGCACGCTGGCCCCAATGAATGCGGCTGCGCTCGCGCTTGTCCAGACCGGCCAGATCGGCTTCGGGGAAAATCACCTGGCTGAGCAAGTGGTGGATGAACCGCGAACGGCCGCTGCGCAGAGTCGGCAGCACACCGGCGTTCATGCCCAGGCTGGCGCCGATGCCGGCGGTGGTCGAATCCATTTCCTGGGTCAGGTGTGGCGCGCTGGTCAGGTAGAAACCGCGCAGTTGCGTGGCGCGCTGATAACGGTTGCCGGTGAACGCCATGTCGACGAACAGGCATAGACGCTCGCCGATCTGCCCCAACTGATGCGGGAAGTCGAGGATGCGGCCACGGCGCTGAGTGTCGCGCTCGGAGTGCATGCGCATGATCACTTGGCTGTTCAGGCGGCGCAGCAGCTCTTCGAACTCGTTGCGCAGGACCGTGACGTCGGTGCCGACCTGATCCTTGCGGAAACTGGTGCCGAGCACCTGATCACTTTCTTCGCGGGTCAGTTGATCGAAGAACTCGTCGAAGCCGAGCAGCTTGTCAGCCTTGCTCAGGACCAGATACACCGGCACATCGACGTGGAGTTTCTGATGCACGTCCTGCAAACGGCTGCGCACCTGGCGCGCGAGGGTCTCGATGTCCTGCTCGCTGCCGCCGGTGAGGGTTTCCACCGGAATGGTCACCAGCACGCCGTTCAACGGACGGCCGCGACGACGCTTGCGCAGCAGTTCCAGCAGGGTGGTCCAGGCGTTGCCGTCGACTTCGGCGTCCGGTTGAGTGGTGTAGCGCCCGGCGGTGTCGATCAGGACACCGTGATCGGCGAAATACCAGTCGCAATGACGGGTGCCGAGGGTGTCGCGGGTCAGCTTGCGGTCGATCTTGTTGATCGGGAACTCCAGACCGGAAAAGTCCAGCAGGCTGGTCTTACCCGAGGCCTGCGGACCGATCAGCAGGTACCACGGCAAGTCACTGCGCCAGCGCTCGCTGCGACCGCGATACAGGCTCGACGTCTTCAGGGTTTTCAGCGCGTCCTTGAACCGCGCCTTCAACTCTTTCTGTTCTTCGTCGATCAGCTCTTCGCGGCGAATGCGGTCCTGACCGTCCTCGCTTTCTTCTTCGGCTTTCTTGCGGATACCCGCGCGCCAGCTGACGAAGACCATGGTCAGGCCCCAGATCAGGAACAGCACGCTGATGGTCAGCAGACGCGAGGTCGCGCTTTCCCAGAACTTGTAATCATCGACCGCCAACAACGGGCCGACGAACCACACCAGCAGCGCCACGAACAGCACCAGCAGCAGAGTCCAGACCCAGGTCTGGCGCAGGAAGGCGCCGACTTTCTTGAAAAACTTTTTCATCACACGTCCCTGTTTTACGGCTGCGCCTGCGGTTGCACCGCGGCTGGATCAAGCGGCTGATAAGGATGCAGAACGGTGTCGCGTTGTTCGCTCAGGACCCAGGCGAAGCCCGAATACATCACCACCAGGCAGACCAGAGTAAAGAGCACCACCATCCACGCCGGCACGATGCGCACCAGGTTGCGGCGCTGATCGTTGAGACCTTCCCAGTGCGGCGACAACTCGCGCGGCACGTCGCCACGCAACTGACGGATCTGCCGGTACAAGGCGTCGCGGATGCCTTCAAGCTCAAGCATGCCGCGCGCCTGGACGCGGTACTTGCCCTCGAAACCGAGGGACAGGCACAGGTACATCAGTTCGAGCATTGGCAAGTGCTTGACCGGGTTTTTCGACAGCCGATCGAGCAGTTGGAAAAACTTCTCGCCGCCGAAGGTTTCGTTGTGGAAGCTGCTCAGCAGGCTCATCTGCGACCATTCGCTTTCGTTGCCCCACGGCGTGGTCACGACAGCTTCGTCGACCACGGTGCAGAGCACGTAACGCGCGGCCATTACCTGGCTGCTTTCGGCGCCGTTGTGCAGGGCGCGCACTTCAAACAATTTCAGCCCGGCGGTCAGCCGCTCATTTAGCGCGTACAGGTCTTCGCGGGTCTCGCTGTGCTTGAGACGCACCACTTCCGAGAGCAGGTCGGACGAGGCCGCGACCAACGAATTGAGGCTGATGTTGAAGGCCTCTGCCGGACGCAGGCGCGCGGCGTAGATCATGCGTTCTTCCAGTTGCTCGAAACGCGGCGGCGCGGCGAAGTCGGTCAGCGGACTCGATGCCGGTCCGTGGCCCTGACGGTCGAGCAGGACGGTTTTGTCGTCCTGGTTGTAATCCGTTTCCTTGATCATGTCGGTCAGTTCCTGATGGCCCAGAATTTCAGTTCAAGCTCGGCGAATTCGCCGGACACGTGGAACGCGAAACCGCCGGAGCGCTCGAGTTGTGCCAGGTCTTCGGAACTGAGTTCGAGGATGAAATAGGTTTTGTTCGAGTGGAACGCGATCTGCCGTGGGGCCACCGGCAACGGTTTGACCTTGATCCCCGGCAAGTGCAGGTTGACCAGTTGGCGGATGCGCTCCACCGGGCCGACCTTGAGGTGCTGCGGCAAACGCTGACGCAGTTCTTCGGAGTCGCAGTTGGCACTGGCTGCCAGCACGAACGAGGCCGAGCCGAGCAGTTTGTGGTCGTGCAACGGCGAGACGATGATGCCGTACTGACGCGCCTGCAGGATCAACTCGATGGCGTGCTGTTCGAGCACCATCGACAGCACCTGACGGATCGCTTCCATCAGTTTGCGGAAGCTTGCGCCCTGATCGGCGTGGGAATAGCGGCTGTCCAGACGCGGGCGTTTGCTCTCGCCGGAGAAGGTCGCCAGATCGCCGAGCATGGTCAGCAGCGTGCGGTACAACTCTTCCGGGTGCACTTGTTCCAGACCGAGGTAATGGCGCAGCAGCAGTTCGGTACGGTTGATCAGTTGCAGCATCATGAAGTCGCCGACTTCAGCGCCGCCGACCTTGCCGTTGGAGCGAATCCGCTCGGCGATGGTGTCGCCACGGTGGCTGAGCATGCTGATGACTTCTTTCAGGCACGACAGCAGGTAGCTGGAGGCGTGGGCCTGAATGTAGGTCGGGACGAAATCCGGGTCGAGGCTGATCACGCCGTCGGGCGTGGTGTCGAGCACGTCGCAGATTTTCAGCTTCACGTAGGCCTGATCGCTCTGCTGCTCGCCGAGCAACAGTTTGAAGTCCGGACGACCGCAGCTGACCTGGCTGGCAGAATCGTCGCCGGCGTTGGAGTCGGCGACTTCGGCGTCATAGGCGGTGTAGCGCGCGAGCACGTCGGATTGCTCCGGGCGCCGGGCCTCGATGTGGTTGCCGGTGACCAGTGGCAGCGCCAGATAGATCGGCGTGTTGCCGGTGTTCGGCGGCACGTCCAGCGCCAACGGCTCGGTGTTGCCACCGAGTTCGAACAGGCTGCCGTCCGGCAGAATCCCCGAGGCTTCACTGATCACCAGTTTGCCCATGTTGAGGAACTGCAAGTCGATTTCCAGATTGAGAAAACCCCAGGTGTAGCCACCGAGCAATTGCGTGCGGGTTTTCATCTGGTGATCGTAGTAACGATCGTTGTGCTGGAAGTGCTGCGGTCGCAGCAGCATGCCTTCCTGCCAAATGACTTTATGGGTGTTCATGATCAGTCATCCGCCTTGGCGAGCACTTGTTGGGTGTTGCGGATACCGGCCTGATCGAGGGTCAGATCAGCCTCGGTGAGTTCCAGCGGAGTGATCTGCACGGTGTGGCGCCATTGCGTATCCGGCAGGTCGCGATAAGCAGCGAGGATGCCCACGTAACGGCTGCCCTCCTCCACGCTGAGTTTCAGTTCCACGGTTTCACCCGGGCGCAGTTCGAGTTCTTCGCTGGCCACCAGATCCGGGTTGAGGGATTCCTTGGCGCGTTCGTAGAGGCTGAAGAAATCAGCGTTCTCGAAGGTCACCGGGTGCTTGAGTTCGAACAGACGCACGACGATCGGCGACGGCCGCCCGTTGAGGTCCGGGTTGAGCTGATCGCTGCCGGTCAGTTTCAGATTGATCTTGGTCACTTTCGAGTACGGCGACAGCGACGAGCAACCGGCAAGCAGCACCAGCACGGTGAGCGCAGTCAGCGTCTTGAAAAAAGCGGTCGAGCGGCGAGACATGCGCATCATCCTTGGTGGTCGGTGTGGAGGGTGGAGATCAGGCGGATCTGTTCTTCGTAGGCCTGGGCAAAGTCGCGGGCCAGCAGACGCTCGCTCCAGTCATCGTCCTGACGCAGTGCCTGGTGATAGCGGCCGAACGCTCTCCAGCGCCCGCCCGACGTGGCGATCAACGGCTTGCTGTCACGCTCGAAACGCAGGGTCAGTTGCTCTGGCGAGAAGTGCTCCAGCGTGCCGCGTACGGCGGCGCGACTGGCGGTGAGCAAAGCCACTTGGTGCGCCTGCAAATCACGGAATGCGCGGGAGATCGCCTGCTCGGCAGGCAGGTGCCCCGGTTTGCTTGGCTGCAACAGAATTTCCAGTGCTTCGCTCGGATCGACGGCGAATTTCAGCGGGTTCTTGTTGGTGCCCTGCACCGTGGTCTGGGCCAGACGCAGTTCGTTTTTCAGCTCGGAGCGGGTGCGCAGGCTCTGCTGCAAACCGCCGATGCTCTGGCGCAGCAGCCGCGCAGCGTTCAGCGCCAGCGCTTCGCGTTCGTCGTGGCTGAGGCCTTTGACGTCGACGCCGAGCGCCGCGCCGAAGTGCTCCCAGAAACCTTCGCTCTGACGCTCGACGGCTTTCGGTGCAGGCGCCGGCTCAGGTTCGACCGGGGCGGCAATCAGCTCCGGGACCATCAGGCTTTCCATGTCGATGCGCGCGTAGTCGGCACGTTGACGGGAGTCTTCCGGCTTGGCGGTGGGCGACAGCAGTTCGTCGATTTCCGAGTAGACGCGCTCTTGCTGTTCGAGGGCATTGAGCGGGTCGAGGTCGAGGAACGCGTCATCCGGAATGATGCTGCCAGCGGCACGCGGACGGCCGACTTCGCCGTCGAAGGTCGCCGGGTCACGGACCAGCCGCGCGCGGATCTCGAAGTCGCCGAGAATGTAGGTGCTGCCGTGCTCGATGCGCACCGGCTCGCCCTTGTGCAGGCGCGCGCCGCTGCTGCCGTCCTGAACACCGTTGCTGCTGGTGTCGGTAAGGAAGAACGAGCCCTCGCGGTAGCTGACAATCGCGTGATGATTGGACAGGTGCCGCTTGCGGTCAGGGATGATCCAGTCACAGTCCTCGCCGCGCCCGATCACGCCACCGGCCTGTTTGAAGGTCCGCTGGCACAACTCGGTGGGCACGAACTGCTTGGTGTTCAGCATTTCGAAAACCAATTCCATGTTTGATGCTCCTTGCGGTCACTTGCCGCGATTGACCGCTTGCGGATCACCCAACGGGCGATAGTCGTTGTCGTTGAATTTGTAATTGCCGCTACAGCCGCCAAGGCCGCATAGAACGACGAGGGTCAGCAGGACAGCGTGCCAGTGACGAACAGACATCAGAGGGTCTCCAGGTGTAGACAAAGCACAAAGCGCCGACCCTTGCGGGCGGCGCTGAAATAAGTTTTTGAGGTGGGCTCGAAGCCTCTAGATCGAGGCCTTGCGCCATAGCCTGGAGGTACGGCGACCTCCCGCGGCGAGGGGACTTGTCCCCGTTGGGGCGCGCAGCGCCCCCATAACCTGCCAGCGCGATTTCTCAGTGAAACCGTATGTACCGGACTGCGACTGCTGCGCAGCCGGACGGGGATAAATCCCCTCGCCACAGGGTATGTGTTGGGTTCGAAGAAGTGCTGTAGCTCAACCATCAAAGTCACCCAAATTGATATTCAGGCGCCCGAGGCGGTACAGCAGCGTGCGCCGTGGCAGGCCCAGTTCGCGGGCGGCGAGGGTCTGGTTGCCGTCGTTCTTGCGCAGGCAATCGAGGAGCAAAGTGCGCTCGACCTGCTCCAGGCGTTCGCGCAGATTCAGGCCGCTGTTGTCTTCCGGCATCGCTTCCAGGCGCAGGGAAAAATGCTCGGCGAGCAACTCGCCGCCCTCGCAGAGCAACACCGCGCGCTCGACCAGTGCCTTGAGTTCGCGAACGTTGCCGGGGAAGTTGTAGCCGCACAGATGCTCCAGCGCCGAATCCGACCAGCGCACCGGGTCACGCTGCAAAAACGTGCAGGTCTTCTCGGCGAAATGCCGGGCCAGATCGAGGATGTCGCCTTCGCGCTGACGCAGGGCCGGCAGCTCGATCGGGAATTGTGCGAGGCGGTAGTACAAGTCCTCTCGGAACTTGCCTTCGCTGACCAGCGCCGCCAGATCACGGTGCGTTGCGGCGATGATGCGCACGTCGATCTTGTGCGTGTCGTTAGAACCCAGCGGACGGATCTCGCCTTCCTGCAACACGCGCAGAATCTTCGCTTGCAGCGACAACGGCATGTCGCCGATTTCGTCGAGCAGCAGCGTGCCGCCATTGGCCGCGTCGAACAGCCCTGCGCGATCTCGATCGGCGCCGGTGAAGGCGCCCTTGCGATAGCCGAACAGTTCGCTTTCCAGCAGGTTTTCCGGGAACGCCGCGCAGTTCTGCACGATGAACGCCTGGGAGCGACGCGGGCCGCAATCGTGGATCGCCCGCGCCACCACCTCCTTGCCGGTGCCGGTCTCGCCACGCAACAGCACGGTGTACGGGCTGTGGAGGATCTTGCTGATCAGCGAGTAGGTCTGGCGCATCGCCGCGCTTTTACCGATCAGGCCGTAGCCGCTGATGCTCGGCACGCTGCGAGTGGCGGTGGCCGATTCGGCGGCTGGCTGACGCAGGCGTTGCAGCAGATGCAGTTGGCCGAGCACGAACGAGCCGAGCTGTCCAAGGGAGTCGGCGAAACCCTGCAAGTCAGTGCGACGACGACTGGCACACAGCAACAAGCCCTCAACCGACTTGTGCTGATTGACCAGCGGCACGCACAACAGCGACTGCCACGGCGTGCTCGTCGCCGGCAGAAAACTGGTTTCGTGCAGGCTGCCGGTCAGGTCGTCGAGGCACACCACGCGGTTCTGGCACAGGGCGAATTGCAGCAGTTGTTCACCGTTGTAATCCGCCGGCAGGCTCGCCGCCTGACGCGGTTGCAGCGCGCCGTCGAGGCACTCGGCATTCATCCCCAGGCAGGTGTGGGTGGCGTCGAGCAGGTACAGCTGCGTCAGTTCGCAGCCGCTCAGCTCGGCCAGACCACGGACGAATTCACCCAGCAGCGCAGCACTGTCCGCCGCCCGCGACAGACTGGCGAACTGCGCCAGCAACGCTTCGGCATAGACCAGTGGCTGCGGCACTTGAGTGAACATCACGCCCACCTCAGACGAACTCGCAGGTCACGCTGGAGTTGCCGTCGAGCGTGGCATGCACACGCTTGAGGCTTTCGCCGGTCGCCATCGCATCGAGCAGACGATCAGCCACCAACGGCAGCACGTGTTGATCGAGCAGATGATCGATCAGGCGCGCACCGCTTTCGCTTTGCGTGCAACGCTCGGACAGGTGATCGACGAGGTTCTGGCACCAGCTGAAGTCCAGCTGACGACGGTTCAGGCGCTCGCCGAGACGGCCGAGTTTGATCTCGATCAGCTCGCGCAGCACCGGACCGCCCACCGGGTAGTACGGCACCACTTTCATCCGCGCCAGCAGCGCCGGCTTGAAGTGTTTGCTGAGTACCGGGCGAATGGTTTCTTCGAGCACTTCGGCGGTCGGCCGCGCGCCGTCTTCGCAGAGTTCGCTGATCTTGTCGCTGCCAAGGTTCGAGGTCATCAGGATCAACGTATTGCGGAAGTCGATCTCGCGACCTTCGCCGTCGTTGGCCACGCCTTTGTCGAAGATTTGGTAGAACAGGTTGAGCACGTCCGGGTCGGCCTTCTCGACTTCATCGAGCAACACCACCGAATACGGCTTCTGACGCACGGCTTCAGTGAGCATGCCGCCCTCGCCGTAACCGACATAGCCCGGTGGCGCACCGATCAGACGCGAGACGGTGTGCTTTTCCTGGAACTCGGACATGTTGATGGTGGTGATGAAGCGGTCGCCGCCGTACAGCAGGTCAGCCAGGGCCAGCGCGGTTTCGGTCTTGCCGACGCCGCTCGGGCCGACCAGCAGGAACACACCGACCGGTGCATCAGGCTTGTTCAGACCGGCAGCGGTGGCGCGCATCGAACGATCCAGCGCGTGCACGGCTTGTTCCTGGCCACGGATGCGCGTGCGCAGATCGGTGGCGAAACTGGCGACCTTGGCGTTGTGCTCGCGGGCCAGTTGCGCCAGCGGCACACCGGTCCAGGCGCTGATCACTTCGGCGACCAGACGCGGGCAGACTTCGAAGCTGACCAGACGTTCTTTGACTTGCGCAGCGGTCAACGCGGCGTGGGTTTCATGCAGCTGAGCTTCCAGCGCTTCGACGCTCTGGCCTTCTTCGACTTCGGCGACCACAGTTTCAATCACGGTGCCTTCGGCGTCTTCTTCAACGCTGACGGTCGGCTCGACGGCTGCGGCATCACGGGCCTTGGCCAGTTGCTGACGCAGTTCCAGCAGACGCTCGGCCAGCTCTTTTTGCTCAGTCCACAAGGTCTCGAGCGCAACCATCTCGCTTTCGGCTTCGTCCAGACGCGCTTCCAGTGCTTCCAGCGCTTCGTGGTCGATCAGCAAGCCAGCTTCGGCATCGCGGCGCAGGGCCTGACGCTGACGGCCGCCTTCAGCCAGTTCGCCACGCAGGCGCTCGAGGCTTTCCGGGGCCGCAGCGAGGCTGATGCGCACGCGAGCGCACGCAGTGTCGAGGACGTCGACAGCTTTGTCCGGCAGTTGCCGACCGGCCAGGTAACGCGCGGACAATTCAGCAGCGGACACCACCGCGTCATCGCGCAGATAGATGCCGTGGCTCTTCTCGTAGACCTGAGCCAGACCACGCAGAATGGTCACTGCTTCGCTGACAGTCGGTTCGTGCAATTGCACAGGCTGGAAACGACGGGCCAGCGCCGGGTCTTTCTCGAAGTATTTCTTGTACTCGGCCCAGGTGGTCGCGGCGATGGTGCGCAGTTCGCCACGGGCCAGCGCCGGTTTCAGCAGGTTGGCCGCATCGGAGCCGCCGGCATTACCGCCCGCGCCGATCAGCGTGTGGGCTTCGTCGATGAACAGAATGATCGGTTTCGGCGACGCTTTGACCTCGTCGATCACGCCTTTCAAACGACGCTCGAATTCACCTTTGACGCTGGCGCCGGCCTGCAACAGGCCCATGTCCAGCGACAGCAATTCAACGCCTTTGAGCACTTGCGGCACTTCACCGGCAGCGATGCGCGAGGCGAGGCCTTCGACGATGGCGGTCTTACCGACACCGGCCTCACCGACGACGATCGGGTTGTTCTTGCGCCGACGAGCGAGGATGTCGACCATCTGGCGAATCGCGCCGTCACGGCACAACACCGGGTCGAGTTTGCCGTCGCGGGCCTGTTGGGTCAGGTTGTGGGTGAAGCGCTGCAACAGCGATTCGCCCTGCGCCGCCGGTTTGCCGTTGGCCGCCGGTTGCTCCTGTTGCGACAGGGCAAATTCCTTCAGGCGATCAATATTCAGTTTGGCGAGCAGCGGTTGATAGCGGCTGCCGGCATAACGCATCGGGTTGCGCAGCAACGCCAGGATCAGCGCGGCGTCTTCGACCTGGGTCTGGCCCAGCTCGAGGTTGGCCACCAGCAGCGCGTCTTGCAGCCATTGCACCAGTTCCGGAGCGAATACCGGGTTGCGCGAGGCGCTGTGTTCGACCCGCGATTGCAGTGCAGCGGTCAGTTCACCGGCGTCGACGTCAGCATCCTGCAACGCGCGCGACAGCAAGCCGTTCGGACGCTCGAGCAAGCCCAGCAGCAAATCTTCGACAAGAATCTTGCTGCCGCCACGGGCGACGCAACGCTCGGCCGAACGCTCCAGATCACGACGGGTTTCGGCGTCCAGCGCCTGGATGAGTTGTTGCAGGTCTACGTTGATCATGGCTCACGTCCTTAATGAATTTTGCTGCCCAGGGTCACCACGCCGTCCGCTTTTTCGCGGCCCAGCCAACTGGTCCAACCGAGGCGACAGGCGTTCTGCTCACCGATGCGCAGTTCGCGGATTTCTTCCTGGCGCAGGACCAGGCGAATGTCGTAATCGAGCGGGTCACGCAGGGTGAACCGCACCAGCGCGCAGAGCGGCTGGTAGCCGAAACCGATCGGCAGGAATTCATGGAATCGCTGCCAGTCGAGTTCGGTGATGTGAATGCGGAATTTGCCGCTGCGATCGCGCACGTGCTCGCCCAGTACCAGGTCTTCGCCAAGTACGCTGTTGGCGCGGCCCAAACGATTGCGCTGCTCGTCGAGAATTTCCACGCGGCGCTCGATGCACTGCTCGATGACCAGGTCTTCGTGCTTGAAGTAGTAACGCAGCACGGCTTCGATCAGCGCCGCCGAGTGCGCGCGCAAACTGAGCAGGCCGAGGTACGGCAGCAAGCGTTTCCAGTTGAGTTCCTTGGCCTTGCGGATCTCGTCCCCGCCCAGGCCGATCAGGGCAAACAGCTGCGCCGAGAACGGATCGATCGCGCCACTCTGGAAACTCGCGCGGTAGCGGTACTTGCGCCAGATCGGCAGCATCAGCCGTTGCAGGCGATGGTGGAACAGGTCGAGGAAATTGCGCGTCGGGTTGCCGTCCTCGCTGTCGCCCAGGGCCTGTTCGCCATAGAACGCCGGCAGCGGCGAACCGGAGCCGACCAGGCCGATCAGGTTGAAGCGGATGCGCGCGCGCATCTTGCCGTGCTCTTCGAAAAACTCGACGCGATCGACGTCGCTGCGCGGAAAGCCCAAGCTCGGGTTGGCCTGGAACTCGACCTGGTCATACAGATCGTCTTCGCTCAGATGCGGGTGTGCCTCGCGCAGCCGGTCGATCACCAGCAGCACGGCCTGAAACAGCGAGTACTCGCGTATTACCTTCGTCAGCCCGCTTAAAGCAGGGGCTGCAGGCCCATACGTGGTGTCCATTGGTACACCTCTCCCTGTGTGCTTTTTACCCGCAGCTCATGGAATGAATTGAGACTGGCGTAAAGCGCGAAAAACTCGTTGAGAACCGAAGCGAAGACGAACAGGTCGCCTTCGCCGATATAGCCTTCCGGGTCGATGGTCAGTTCGGTGCGCAAACCGCGCACCGGCAGACCGCGATGCAGTCGGTCGACGTGGTGATGCTTGATGTGCTTGAGGCCGCCGAGCAGGCGTTTGCTGACCTTTTCCGCGTGCTGGTCGTAGTAGCGCGGCAGGTCGTAGGTTTCCAGAATCACCTTCAACGCATTGACGTCGGCCAGCGACAGATAGTTAAGCGACATGTTGCTGATCAGCTTCCACAGGAAGTCACGGTTCAGCGGCGGCGCGAAACTCGGAGTGGCCGGGGTGATGTTGCGGAAACTGAGGAATTCCGGGGTCTGCTCGCTGGCCATGCAGATGTCGCCGAGCTTGAGCTTTTTTGGCAGGTTCTGGTTGGTGCACATCAGCTCGATCGACAGGGTTTCGTGGGCTTCGGTGTGGCGGATGCCGAAGCTCAGGTAAGTGTCGAGGCCGTCATGCAACAAGGACGAACGCTGGCGAATGCTGTAATGCGGACGGCTGTTGGGCACGTCGAAACTCGGGTCGTGCTCGAACGATTCGAACGGCACGTATTCCTGATAACCGAGACCGCCGGGCTTCCAGCCGGTGACGGTTTCCACCGAGAACACACCGCAGTTTTCCAGGTCGTATTCCGCCGGCAGCAACAGGTACTCGTCCTGCTTGCCATCGAGACGGATCGGCAGCGCGTCGTGCTCGAACAGATTGACGATCGGCGTGCAGAACAGCTTCACGTTATCAAGCGTCGGGCGCATGCGCATGATGCCGCTCTTGCGAATGTCGAAACGCAGTTCGAGGCCGCGCATCTGCTTGAGGGTGTCTTCCGGCAAGGCCTTGAGAATGTCCAGACCGTTGACGTCGACGAACAGGAACTTGTCCTGAAAGGCGAAGTATTCCTGCAGGTAGCGATAGCCACGGAAGGTATTCAGCGGATACGGGATCAACGCTTCTTCTTCGGCAAAACCCACCGGTTTCACCCGGTCGCCGGGAATCTTGAACGCCATCGGCTTGCCGCTGACGCCATCGATCGGCTTGCCGGCGCCGTCAAGCGGGATCAGTTCGATGCCGTCGAGGTTGCGCAGCAGGCTCAGGTACAGCATCTGGCTGATGTAACGCTCGCCGGCAAAGTGCAGGCGCAATTTGCTCAGCTCCAGTTCGCCGAGGTGGCCGTCAGCGCTCATCTCCAGGCGCAGGCTGAGCAGCGAGCCATCGCCCTTCACCGAATAATTCAGCGCGGCCAGATCCAGCGGCAGCACTTCGGTCGGGTAGCAGGTGCGGAAACGGCAGCGCACGTCTTCGATCGGCTTGCTCTCGATCGGCGTATCGCGCTCGACCAGCAGCGCCGGCCCGGAACGCTTGAGCGGATCGAACTGCAAAATGCTGAACGCCGGCAGCGGGCGCATGTAGTTCGGCCACAGCAACTGCATCAGCGAATGGCTGAGCTCCGGCAGTTCGTCATCGAGCTTCTGGCGCAAACGCCCGGTCAGAAACGCAAAGCCTTCGAGCAACCGCTCCACATCCGGATCCCGCCCGGCCTGCCCCAGATACGGCGCCAGCGCCGGACTACGCTCGGCGAAACGGCGACCGAGCTGGCGCAGTGCGGTGAGTTCGCTTTGGTAGTAGTGGTTAAAGGACACGGGGTACCTGCCTGGTAGTGGAACTCATTTAAAAAAACAGCAGAACAGTTCATGCGGGTAAGAAACTCCCCGCGGGCAATGTCGGCCATAACGCCCAACAGTCATGCTTTAACTTCTCGATTTGAAAAAAAAACGCGATCAATCAATTGGCCAGCAAATATCGCCGCAAAAGTCAGGACACCACCCATCGAGGTGTAAGCCATCGCACGGACGGGGTAGTGAGGCAAAAAATAGTACAAAATAAGTCCCAGCATTAATGAGACAGACAGGACCTTTAATTTCAGCTTGGGGACAAAAAACGCTATAGCGTTCATCACCACAAAATACTGAACCATTAGATCCGGCGTCATACCGATGCCGATACCTCTCGATGTCAACCCGCCATACATATCGATATATACGTCGACACCGTAGTTATGCAAAGGAATATACAGGGCACATACTATCAGGTGTGGAATACAGGCAACTAAGCGACGAGCTTTCATTTATTCCATGCCCCGTACTGATCCATATCGCCTTGCGAAATTGGATTTATTAACTTCGCATTCGATACAGGCACATAAGGTGCGTCAGTAAGTTCAATTGTGTGCGGGATACCTTTATCGTATACCGTGTCTTTTTTCACAACCAACTTGCAGTTTTCTTTTGCCCACAATATCCCTCGCAATATGATGAAGTTATCGTAAACGTCTTTCGGTCCTCGCTCTGCTCCGGTATAGGCTTTGCCGTCGCCCCAGGTCACACCCGTTTCACCAGCCAGCTTTATTGCGAGTTCTACCTGCTTTGTTTCTCGCAGATATTTTCTATAGGTGTTAACCGCAAACGGCACCTGGCCAATGCCATCAGTCCAATACGGTTTATCCTCCATGAACACCATCAAGAACTCAGCACCGCCCACGGCACGGAATTTCCAGTCACCCGGCATTCCAGAGTGAAAAGTGAATGAAAACCGGTCGACGATTGCGAAGTCGATCAGCTCCTGCCAAGTAACATGTTTATAAGCCGCATGCGATTCTGATCCGGCCTGCGTTGTTTCCGGGTTGATCCAGACAAGCTCTCTATAATATCTGGCCAACGGTTCGAACCACTGACCCTTTTCTGCGTATAGTTTCTCCGCAGTGATAATTCTGAATGGAGAGTCATCCTTACCCGGTTTCAAGGCGAAGAGCGGCACACCACTTTTTCGCGTAATAATCCAGGCCAACGGAAGGTCAACTTTCTTAGGCTTTGTATCCTTGCTCTCAGTTGTTTCGGTAAGAACTTTAAGTGTAGTCACCTCGTCCTGAGTCACAAACGTGTAAGCGACACCATCGATGTTGATTACGGTCTCCATACCTACTAGTCCGCCGAAATATATATAGTTACAGGCTCTGCCGTCTTTCCAGTTGAAAAACCACCTGACATGCCTGTTGACGTTGAGCCTGTTTTCTCAATCCCGCTATCAGAGCGCATGATGTAGTTTAAATTTTCAACCGTTCTTCCATCTGCGGTTTTGAATTCAAAGACACGATTGAATATTCCAGGAATGATGACCGGCTCCGGCGGCACAAACGGCGCCGGCGTATGCGAATTGCCAATAATCACCGTCCCGGATCCGGCCGTGACCTTATTGCCGTGAGATCCAACCGAACCTACGGTCGCAGCCGGTTTGCAGTTGATCAACACGGTTGTCGCAAGATCGCCGACCATCGCACCACCACACGCCGAGACATCGCCTTGGCGGGCGGCCGCGAGGCCGTCGAAGAACACGTCGCCGGAACCGGCGGCGATCGGGTTGGTGCCGTGGCCGGGGAGCGGGCAAGCGGTGGGGTCGGATACGCGTGCTGCGGGTTTGCCAGACATCGGGGATCTCCTTAGGTGACCTTGACTTGACCGCTGCCATCCAGGCGCGCGGAGAAACTGACCTGACGCTTGAAACCCTCGACTTCCAGCAGGCCTTCGATACTGAAGGCCAGGCGAAGTTGATCGTGGTCACGCGGCAGGGAAATGACACGCACGTTGCTCAGGCGCGGCTCGTAGGCTTCGATGAAGTTTTCGATAGCCAGACGGGCCTGACTCAGGGAGTCGTGCAGGCTCAGGCGCATGTCATTGAGATCGGGCAACCCGTAGTCGGCCAGCGTTTGCACGCTGCCGGCCCGGGTGCTGAGCATTTTGGCCAGATGGGCAGCCACTGACGCCATGGCACAAGCCTCAAGGCTGTTGCCCTTGCGTAGTTGTGCGTCGCCGTTGAGGCGTTCGAACAGGCTGCCGTATCCGTCCATGAGTCGCTCTTACTCTTTGTCCAGCTTGCCAACCAGCGACAGGGTGAAATCGGCACCCATGTACTTGAAGTGCGGACGCACGTTCAAGCTCACGCGGTACCAGCCCGGCTCGCCTTCAACGTCGCTGACGATCACTTGCGCAGCGCGCAGCGGACGACGGCCACGCACTTCGGCGCTCGGGTTTTCCTGGTCGGCAACGTACTGACGGATCCACTTGTTCAGTTCCAGCTCGAGGTCGGTACGCTCTTTCCACGAACCGAGTTGCTCGCGCTGCAGCACTTTCAAGTAGTGAGCCAGACGGTTGACGATCATCATGTACGGCAGTTGGGTGCCGAGCTTGTAGTTCAGCTCTGCCGCCTTGCCTTCTGCACTGATGCCGAAGAACTTCGGCTTCTGCACCGAGCTGGCGGAGAAGAACGCCGCGTTGTCGGAGCCTTTACGCATGGTCAGGGAGATGAAGCCTTCCTCGGCCAGTTCGTATTCACGACGGTCGGAAACCAGAACTTCAGTAGGGATCTTGGTTTCGATTTCGCCCATGCTTTCGAAATGGTGCAGAGGCAGGTCTTCAACCGCGCCACCGCTCTGCGGGCCGATGATGTTCGGGCACCAGCGGAATTTGGCGAAGCTGTCGGTCAGCTTGGTGCCGAACGCGTAAGCGGTGTTGCCCCACAGGTAGTGCTCGTGGCTGTTGGCAACGGTTTCCTTGTACACGAACGATTTCACCGGGTTTTCTTCCGGATCGTACGGGTTGCGCAGCAGGAAACGCGGCACGGTCAGGCCAACATAGCGAGAATCTTCCGAGGTACGGAAGCTCTGCCATTTGGCGAATTGCGGGCCTTCGAAGTGGTCTTTCAGATCCTTCAGATCCGGCAGGCCGGTGAAGCTTTCCAGGCCGAAGAATTTCGGCCCGGCGGCAGCGATGAACGGCGCGTGGGACATGCACGAAACGCTGGCCACGTACTGCATCAGCTTGACGTCTGGCGAGCTTGGCGACATGTAGTAGTTGGCGATGATCGCGCCCACCGGCTGACCACCGAACTGGCCGTATTCAGCGGTGTAGATGTGCTTGTACAGGCCCGACTGCATGACTTCCGGCGAATCTTCGAAATCGTCCAGCAGGTCTTCTTTGGAGACGTTGAGGATTTCGATCTTGATGTTTTCGCGGAAGTTGGTGCGGTCGACCAGCAGCTGCAGACCACGCCACGACGATTCCAGAGCCTGGAAATCCGGGTGGTGCAGGATCTCGTCCATCTGACGGCTGAGCTTGGCATCGATCTCGGCGATCATGCGGTCAACCATGGCTTTCTTGACCGGCTCACCGTTGTTCTGCGGCTTGAGCAGCTCTTCGATGAACGCCGACACGCCACGCTTGGCGATGTCGTAGGCTTCGTCGTCCGGGGTCAGACGGGTTTCGGCGATGATGCTGTCGAGAATGCTGTATTCGCCGCTGGCGGCGCTCTTCTCTTGTGCTGCGCTAGTGCTCATTGTGTTGGCTTCCTTGGCTACTGGAGTCTCAGGCGTCCGGGGCTGCGGCGTTCAGGCCCAGCTCACCGAGTACGCGACCGCGGGATTCGTCGTCGGCGAGCACGCCTTCGATCGCTTTACGGAACGCAGGTGCGTTACCCAGCGGGCCTTTGAGGGCCACCAGCGCATCGCGCAGTTCCATCAGTTTTTTCAGCTCAGGCACTTGCTCGACCAGGCTGGCCGGGTTGAAGTCCTTCATCGAATTGACGCGCAATTGCACGGCCAGCTCTTCAGCCTCGCCATCTTCCTGCAGACGGTTCGGCACGCTCAGCGTCAGACCCAGCTCTTGCTTGGCCAACACTTCGTCGAAGGTCATCTTGTCGATGCTGATCGGCTTGCGATCTTCGATTTTGCGATCGTCCTTGCGGTGGGTGTAGTCACCGATTGCCAGCAGCTTCAGCGGCAGTTCAATCTCTTCCTGAGCTCCGCCGGTGGCGGGTTTGAAGGTGACGTTGATGCGTTCCTTGGGGGCTACCGAGCCTTCTTTGGCCATGGCTTTTCTCCTTGCGGTTGTGGCCCTGGGGCCTATTCGAGTACCACTTCGAGGTCGAGGTGGCACAGCCTGCGATAAATCTCTTCCTTGCTTTCACGTACGGCGTGGTTCTGCGGCAACAACTCGCAGCAACTGTGCAGCAGGTGCAGCACTTGCAATGCAAGATCGGGCTCCCAGGCGTGCAGGCCTGAGTCCTGTAATGTCTGATCGAGGGTTTCCAGCTGGTTCTTGGCCAGTTCGTATTTCTTGGCCAGGAAACACAGCCGCGCGAGGGTGAACTGCCAGAAGAAGCGTTCGCGGCCACCGTGGGCCGATTGCAGGCCCTGCTTGAGAATCTGCACGGCCGGCTTCAAGCCTTCCTTGCGCAGGATCGGCTGGACTTCCTCGAGGGCTTTTTCCCAGGCGGGCTGGGTTTCGACGTTCTCGCTTTCGACCTTGCGCGGCGCGCTGGCGCTTTGCAGGTGCGGCATGACGTTGGCGGCGATCCACGCCCGGGTGGACGGATCGGCAAACGGCGCGCCGTCATGGAAGCGCAACTCGATGATGCCCGGCAGGCGCTGAATCAAAAGCGCGAAGTGGATTTCCACTTCGCGCATGGCCAGCTCGGCGTTGAGGTTCTGGAGACATTCCCAGACCATCCTCTGGCCATCGAACCAGAACGGCGCCTTCGCCAGGCTCGCCTCCAGTTCCACCAGCAGGTCGGCGTATTTGCCCTGATCGAAACGGTCCTGATAGAGCTTGAGCTTTTCCAGCGGCAGACCGCGCAGCACGGTGATCTGCTCGGCGTTGCGCTCGGGCACCGCGTCGATGGTCATCCACAACAGCGTGCGATTGAGGCGCAGCGCGCGCAGATCGGTAGCCTTCTGCTTGAGCCACCAGGCACACAGCGGGCGCGCGCTGTCCTGCTGGGCGCGCAGGGCTTTGTGCGCATCCCGCTCGTTGTCGATCGGCGCGCCAGGGGTGAGCAGTTGGGTCGCGGCCTGCTTGACCTGCGCTACCGCCGCGCCCACCACACCGGGTGCCGGCTGGTTGTCGGCGGCGCGCTGAATCATGGTTTTCAGGCGGCGGGAGATCGGCAGCAGCAGCGGCGCGTCATCGCCCAGGTGTTCAGTGCACGCGGCCTCAAGACCGGCCAGGTGCTCGGAGAGCTGCCGGAACATCGGCAACTGCTCTTTGATCGCAATATTTTCGGTGATGACCTGCTCGAGACGCGGCACCAGCCAGCCGATCGCGGCGGCACGGGTACGGGGTTTGAGCGGGTGGACGTCGGCCCAGTTGTTTTCCGACAGATGGTGCAGCAGACCGAGGCCGGCCAGCAGCCCGGGGAAGGATTCGCGCTGGTACAGCGACCAGGTCAGCCAGGCGCCGACACGCAGATCCTTGGATTGGGTACGCAGCAGATTTTCGCTGTTTTCGCGGATTTTCAGCCAGTCGATCTGCCCGCTTTCGTGCATCGACGAAGCCTTGGCCAGCTCACTTTCCAGCGCCTCGAATTCGCTCGAAAAACGAACGTCTTCGCCCGCAAAATTCTCTTTGGAAACAGAGACTTTTGCGAGTTCGAGGTAATGGGCGGAAAGTTTGCTTGAGTAGGACATCCATGGCCTTTATTAAGGATTACAGTCATGCGCGCGAATGGAGTTTCAGCAACGCGGGACAGTACCGAAGAGCAGTTCAGCGACTCATCCAATTGAGATGTGCTCTTTCAAGTGGGCGCATCGTAATCAC
>NZ_RAZO01000117.1:0-843 GCF_004307535.1 Pseudomonas sp. Sample_9 | reverse complement strand
GACAGTGTTTCGCCGTCGAGATCGACAATGCCCTGATAGCGCTGGCCAACAGTCGGATCGACGGTGAGGGCCAGAACGCCGTTCGGCATCAGATCGCTGAGGGTGGCGTCTGCGGCGATCTGCTCGGCGTCGTAACGCGCCAGGCCACGGATCTCACGCTCGCTGGAGCATTCGATCATCAGCAATGGGATCGGCCCTTCCGAGCGTGCCTGCAAGATCAGCAAGCCATCGAACTTCAGGGTGCCAACCAGCAACGAGGCAGCCGCCATCAACTCGCCGAGCAACTGCGCGACCGGCTCCGGGTACGGGTGTTTGGCGAGGACTTCGGCGTAGCTGCGCTCCAGCGCTACCAGTTCGCCGCGAGTGTCGCTGTCATCGAAGATGAAGCGTTGAGTGAAATCGGTATCCGCTAAGTCGGTCATAGGTCTGGGTATCTGAATGTGATGACAAAATGGTTACAAAACGTGAAAATTTGCGCTTGCTGGCACTTTTTTTGGGGCCGGCGCTTTTTCGCCATGGGAGGCATTTTATGAACAATCCGGGTTTGTTCCAATCAAGGTGGAACCTCGGCCGGCTGGTTCTGTGTAACGTAGTGCCGTTGGCGCTACTGGCTTTCTGGTTATGGCCTACGGGTCAGATGCTGTGTGTGATTTTCGACGAGTGGCTGTTCCGCTCGCTGAATGCACCGCTGGCCAGCAACCCGATATGGCTCCACATCTGGGCAATTGCAAGTCTGCGCCCGTTCGACATCGTCGTCGGACTGATTCTGTTGACGCTGCTGATCAAGGGCGACTGGGTCTTCAGGGCGATCGACGTGCGTCGCGCGTTCTTCGGTTTTTTCTC
>NZ_RAZO01000295.1:0-4672 GCF_004307535.1 Pseudomonas sp. Sample_9 | reverse complement strand
CGAGCCTGCGAGGGCCGAACGTAGGAGCAAGCCTTTTTGGGTACTTTTTCGGCGTTTGGAAAAAGTGCCTCGCCGTAAGGGCGAAACCGTAATCAGCAACACCCGCAGCAACGGATATGTACCCAAAAAACCAGGAGGCAGGCCCCACCAAAATAGCGGGAGCCAGCCTGCTCACAAAGAGGCCTCAAGCCTCACGACATCACTTGGCCTCGGACTTGAGCTTCAGATACGTCTGATGCATGTCACTCGCCCAACCATCGATCACCGCTTTGACATCAGTGGCTTTCATCACCTGCGAGGAATTTTCCAGCGGCTGACCGGTGCCCTTGCGCACCACTTGAGCCACCACCTTGTTACTGCTGCCGTCGAGGAACACCGCCTCAGTGGCCAACGTGGTTTCCTGATCGCGAATACCGGTGGCCGTGCTCACCGCAGCAGCAACCAGCGCAATCGGAATCACCTCATACACATGCAGGCCTTCGGTCTTGCTGCTCACCGCCGTGATCGCCGGCCGGATCACGATGACGCCAGGCCCCGGACCGGTGGCCAGCGGCAGCGACTTGCTCAGCTCACGCTTGAGCGCCTGATCGTAATAACTGGTGATGCCATTGAGGGTCTGCTGGGGGATTTTTTCCGTCGCTTGCGGCTTCGGATACAACTGGCTCGGTTCGACATAGACGCTGCTGAATTTGTTGATATCGAGTTTCGGGTCCATCCAGCGCATCACCTCGGCACCCGACGGTGATTTGGTCTCCTTCAGTTGACTGTAATCCTTGAGAAAACCGGAGTACTGGTCTGGCTCGACGGTTTTGCTGGAACAACCGACCACACCCAGGGTGGCGATGCACAGCGTGCCCATCATTACGGCTAGCTTCATGCTGTAACTCCTGTCAGAAGGCCAAATCGTTTGCATAGGGGGAGTTACAGGTATAGCTAAAACCGCAGCAATTGCGATTGCAAATTACAAAATTCACACGGCGCTGCGCAGCAAGTCACAGCGCTTATTTGACAGACGCGCTGCATGCGGCAAAGCTGCATCCAGATGTATGCACGCCAAAAGGCCAACGCACCGGACTACGGAAGTCGCAATGCCCAAGCACAAAAACAAAGCGGTGCAACCTCAGCCTGACGCGTCAACCTCCTCTTTTTCACGTTACCTGTTTCCAATCACCATCGGTGTGCTGCTGGCGGCCGTGGCGGGCATTGGCTGGTTCCTGTTCAGCCCGGCGCCGGCCCCCGTCAAACCCGCAGCGATCAGCACGCCTGTAGCACCGCCAGCCAAGCCGCAACCGACTGTGGCAAGCAAACCGGCAAGCATGGTCGATGAGCAGCAATGCCAGGGCTGCCACAGCGAACAGGTCAAGGACTGGCAAGGCTCGCATCACCAATTGGCCATGCAGCCAGCGACCGCCGAAACCACCCTCGGCGACTTCAACAACGTGACCTTCAAGGCCGAGAACGAGACCACAAAGTTCACCCGCAAGGGCGATGAATTCTGGGTCAATGCGCCCGGCATCGACGGCAAGAATGCCGACTTCAAAGTGGCCTACACCTTCGGCATCGCGCCGCTACAGCAATATCTGATCGAGGTCGGTCAGGGGCGTTTGCAAGCCCTCGGCGTGGCGTGGGATACCGAGAAAAATCGCTGGTTTCATCTGTACGCCGGCCAGGGCGTGAACTTCAAGAATCCGCTGCACTGGAGCAAACCGAGCCAGAACGCCAATTTCATGTGCGTCGAATGCCACACCACCGGTTTCAAGCGCAATTTCGATGCGCAGAGCAACAGCTTCAACAGTCAATGGAACAGCCTCGGAGTCGGCTGTCAGGCCTGTCATGGCCCGGCGTCGAATCACCTGGAGTGGGCGCAGACAAAAGACGATTTGATCCATAAGGGCTTCGACGTCGATCTCAAGGACAAGAACGCCACGGTAGAAATCGAAACCTGCGCGCGCTGCCATTCCCGCCGCGCGCCGCTGGGCGATGGCTTTACCGTCGGCAAGCGGCTGATGGACGATTACCTGCCCAGCGCCCTGACCCGCGAACTCTATGCGCTGGACGGCAAAATCAAGGACGAAGTGTTCGAACACGGCTCGTTCCTGCAAAGCAAGATGTTCGACAAGGGCGTGCGCTGCAGCAATTGCCATAACCCGCACAGCAACGAGCTGAAGGCACCGGGCAACGCCGTGTGTCTGCAATGCCACAACACGGCGGGCAAGACCTCGGTCGCTGGCGTCGACGGCATGGGTCTGCAAGCGAAGAATTACGACTCCATCGAACACACCCGCCACGCCATGGGCCAGCCCGGCTCGCAGTGCGTCGATTGCCACATGCCCGGCAAGTTCTACATGGGCAACGACTTTCGGCATGACCACAGTTTCAGTATTCCCAACCCGGAGCGTGCGCAGAAACTCGGCACGCCAGACGCCTGCCTGACCTGTCACCAGGGCAAGGCCGGCGACAAGGTCACCGCGCAGTTCAAATTGTGGAACGCCACCGCCTCCCCGGCTCAGCAGGCGCCACGCTATGACGAAAGCCTGTGGCTGATCCGCAATGGCCAGCCCGGCGCCGCCGACGCGCTGTACCAGCAATTGCAGCGCAGCAACCTGCCGGCGATCCAGCGCGCGACGTTGCTGGCGGAATTGCCGCTGTACCCGAGCGAACAGGCGCTGAAACTGGCCACTCAGGATCTGAAACATCCAGAGCCACAGGTGCGTGACAGTGCGGTGCGGGCAATCAGCGCATTCCTGCCACCGCCTGAGCGTGCGCCATTATTGGCGCCGTTGCTCAATGATCCAGTGAAAGCCGTGCGCATCGTCGCCGCGCGGGATCTGCTAGGTGCCTCGCGCAACAATGGCCTGGGTGCGGCGCAAGCCAGCTGGAACGCGGCGATCGGCGAGTATGAGGCCGTGCAGAAGAGCCTGCTGGAGCGTGCCGAGGCCAATCTCAATCTAGCCATGCTGTACCAGGCCAGCGGGCGCAGTGTCGAGGTCGAACCGTTGCTGCGCAGCGCCCTGCAACGTGACCCGGACTTCTACCCGGCGCTGGTCACGCTGGCACAGTGGCTGGAAGCGAATGGTCGCGCCACCGAAGCCCAGAAGCTATTGGATGACAGCCTCAAGCAGCATCCGGATGCGGCGCTGTTACAGCACACGCGCGGGTTGTCG
The DNA here is from genome assembly GCF_004307535.1 of Pseudomonas sp. Sample_9. Classification (NCBI taxonomy): domain Bacteria; kingdom Pseudomonadati; phylum Pseudomonadota; class Gammaproteobacteria; order Pseudomonadales; family Pseudomonadaceae; genus Pseudomonas; species Pseudomonas sp. Sample_9. The sequence goes on along the minus strand of NZ_RAZO01000295.1, from coordinate 1,508 downwards.
CTGATCCGTGCCGGCCAGTCCGCCGAAGCCATGTCCTACCTGCGCAAAGCCGCGCAACTGGAACCGGACAATGCGCAATACGGCTATGTACTGGCGGTGGCGCTGCATGAGAGCGGCAAGGTTGATGAGGCGTGCGCGATTCTGGAAAGTTTGCTCAAGGTACAACCGGCCAACCGCAATGCGCGGCTGTCGCTGATTCAGTACTACCTCGATAGCGGCCAGGAACCCAAGGCGCAGGTGCTGCTGCAGGGCTGGAAGAAAATGAATATGGGGGATCCGGCGCTCAAGTGATCGATGGGATGCATACCGATCACCTGTGGGAGCGAGCCTGCTCGCGAATGCAATCTGTCAGTGACATCGCAGTCGGCTGACGTAGCGTTTTCGCGAGCAGGCTCGCTCCCACAGGGCTACCACCGCGCTTGCTTCACCAGGACGATGTTTCGCCACTGCGCAAAGCCATTTCCCGCCGGCTATTGGCGCGCATCGCCTTGATCAGCGACACCGTCCCCACCAACAAAATCGCCGCACCAAACAAAAAGTCGATGTTGTATAGCTGGAAATCTTCCACCGGCCCGATCAGTAATGTCCGCACCACCGCAATCCCCACCAGCGTCGCGAGAAAGTCGATCCCCGGCTCATCGCGGTAGAACACCAGCATCAGCGGCAGGCACAGCACCAGCAAGAGCAGCAACACCACGACCTTGAACGAGCCTTTGCGCTCGACGCTGAACGCGCACTCATGCGCCCCGTACGGCTTGTAGTCCTCATCGCGGATCATCGAGTTTTTCTCGTTGATGTAGTCGGCGCGGTTGTACTTCTGGATCGGCGTGAAGGTGTTGGACATCTCCATCAGCGTGGTGATGTTCTTGAAGCGCAAGTCGATGCGCTCGCTGCCCTTGAGGTAATACAGCACCGGTTTGTAGCCGTAGCGATAGGTATCGAAGGGGAACGCGGCAGTCTGAGCGTGCACGCCGATTGCGCGAGGCTCAAGTTCGGCGAAGGCGCTTTTGTTGGTCGACGAGAGGTTGCGGCTCAGCGGCTGCACCTTGACCTGCTCGAGGAAGATCGGCGTGACGCCGAACGACCACTGCAACGGTTCCAGACGCAGGCGCAGTTCGTTGCGGCCCAGGTCGTAGCGGTTGAAGGTGCGTTCGGAAACCACCAGCGAACCGCCGACCATGAACTCGCCGCGCAGGTTGTTGGTGACGCGCAAGGTCAGTTGATCCTTGCCCAGCAACGCCGCTTCACTGGTCGGTGGCGTGCCGCACCACGCGGTGCTTTCGCCGACACCGCCGAGCTGGCCGTCGCGGTTTTCCTTGAATACATAAAAGTAACTGGCCCACAGCGTCAGCAACAAAAGCGACGCCGTGAGACCGAGGATTTTTTTGCCCGGACTCACTGATCAGACTCCCTTCTTCGGTTCCATCGTCCAGCCGAAAACCCGCTGGCGACGGCGACTCTACCAAAAGGCCATCAGTGACCCAAGGGAAAATGCCGGATCGGCACCG
>NZ_RAZO01000427.1:1738-4686 GCF_004307535.1 Pseudomonas sp. Sample_9 | reverse complement strand
GGTGAAGACGGCTTCAAGGGCCTGGGCAAGAATGCCCGGCGTGCTCTGATGGGCGCTTCGCGGATCGTCGGCGGCCAGCGTCAGTTGGACCTGCTGCCGCCGTGCATTGGCGGCGAGCGGCAATTGTGGCCGAGTCCGTTTTCCCTCGCGCCGGTGCTCGAGTCGCGTGGCGAGCCGGTCTGCGTGCTGGCCAGCGGCGATCCGATGTTTTACGGCGTTGGTGCCAGTCTGGCGCGGCAGGTGCCGAGCGCCGAAATGTCGATCATTCCCGCGCCTTCGTCCTGCGCATTGGCGGCGGCGCGCCTGGGCTGGCCGTTGCAAGAGGTGACGGTTGTGTCGCTGGTGGCGCGTCCGTTGGCGGCGCTCAATGCACACCTGTTCAGCGGCGTGCGTCTGTTGTTGCTGAGCAATGACGGCAGCAGCCCGGCCGCCGTTGCGCAATTGCTGTGCGAACGTGGTTTCGGCCCAAGTCGCATGACTGTTCTGGAACGTCTGGGCGGCGACGCCGAACGACGTATCGAACGCAGCGCCAGCGAATGGGGCGATGCGGCGGTCGCCGACCTCAATGTCGTCGCTGTCGAGTGCCTGGCCGACTCCGGTGTTGCCGGCCTGTCGCGCCTCGCCGGTTTGCCCGATTCGGCGTTCCGTCACGATGGCCAGTTGACCAAGCGCGACGTGCGCGCCATCACCCTCGCCCGCCTGGCGCCGAAACCCGGCGAACTGCTCTGGGATGTCGGCGCCGGCAGCGGCTCGATCGGCATCGAGTGGATGCGTGCGCACCCGAGCTGTCGTGCCATGGCGGTCGAGGCCGACGAGGGCCGTCAGCAATTGATCGAACACAACCGCGATGCGCTGGGCGTACCCGGCCTGCAACTGATTCGTGGCAAGGCGCCGCAAGCGCTGGATAACCTCGAACGGCCGGACGCTGTTTTTATCGGCGGCGGCGTCACCCGTGAGGGTGTATTCGAAACCTGCTGGGACCGGCTCAAGCCCGGCGGCCGATTGGTGGCCAACGCCGTGACCCTGCAAAGCGAAGTCACCCTGGTGCACTGGCGCGAACAATACGGCGGTGAGCTGACGCGCATCCATGTCGCCCAGGCGCAACCGCTTGGCGAGTTCGACACCTGGCGTCAGGCATTGCCGATCACCCTGCTGGAACTGGTCAAACCCCTCGATGCGTGACGAAACCGCCGAACAACCCGCGCCCCTGCGCAGCGGCCTCACCACCGGCAGCTGCGCCACCGCCACCAGCCTCGCCGCTGCGCGCCTGTTGCTCACCGGCATCGCTGCCGACGCGGTGCACATCACTTTGCCCAAGGGCAAACAGGTGCAGATGCGCCTGGAGTTCTGCCGACTGAGCGAAGACGGCGCCGAAGCCGGTACGATCAAGGATGCCGGCGATGACCCTGATGTCACCCACGGCGCCCTGCTTTACTCACAGGTGCGCCTGTCAGCCGAACCGGGAATTCGCTTCAACGCCGGTGTCGGCGTCGGCACGGTGACCCGACCAGGTCTGGTATTGGCCGTCGGCGAGCCGGCGATCAATCCGGTGCCACGCAAAATGATCAGCGATCACCTGACCTTGCTCGCCGCCGAAACCGGCTACGGTGGCGGCTTCGAGGTCACGATCAATGTCGAGGGCGGCGCAGAACTGGCGCTGAAAACCATGAATCCACGGCTGGGCATTCTTGGCGGCCTGTCGATCCTCGGTACCAGCGGCATCGTCCGACCGTTTTCCTGCGCCGCTTACATCGCCTCGATTCATCAGGGCATCGACGTAGCGAAAACCAACGGCTATCTGCACATCGCCGCCTGCACCGGCAACGCCAGCGAAGACACCATGCGCCGGGTCTACAACCTGCCGGAAATCGCCCTGATCGAGATGGGTGATTTCGTCGGTGCGGTGCTCAAGCATCTGCGCAAAGTGCCTGTGGATAAACTCAGCCTGTGCGGCGGCTTCGGCAAGATCAGCAAACTTGCCGCCGGGCATATGGATCTGCACTCACGGCATTCGAGCATCGATTTGCCGCAGTTGGCCGAGTGGGCGGCGGCAATTGGCGCGGAGCCGGCGTTGCAGCAAGGCATTCGCGAAGCCAATACCAGCCAACAAGCCTTGGCCATGGCCAGCGCGGCGGGCATTGCTTTGGGAGATGAGGTTTGTCGCCATGCGCTGAATTTCGCTCGCAGCGTAGTGCCGGCGCAGGTCCAGGTCGAGGTGTTTGCCATTGATCGTCAAGGCGGGATTGTCGGCCACGCCGGAGGTTTTGCATGAAACGGATCTTGCTGCTCGGCGGTGTCACTGAAGCGCTGGCGATTGCCCGCACGCTCGGCCCACAACATATCTACAGCCTCGCCGGCGTTGGCCGGGTGCCGAGCGATTTGCGCTGCCAGGTTCGGGTCGGCGGCTATGGCGGCGCTGAGGGTCTGGCGCAGTTCATCGCCGATGAAGGTGTCGATCTGCTGCTCGACGCTACCCACCCGTACGCCGCACAAATCAGCGCCAACGCCGCCCGCGCGGCACGGCTTGCCGGCATTCCCTGCTGGGCCTTGCGCCGCCCCGCCTGGCAGCCGCAAGCAGGCGATGACTGGCGCGAGGTCAGTGACTGGGCCGAACTGATCACAGCGCTGCAACCGTTCCACCGCCCGCTGTTCACCCTCGGCCGCGAACCACTGCAACACCTCGACGAAATCCCCGCCCACCAGTTCTGGACCCTGCGCGCCCTCGACGTCTATCCCGGCAACCCACGCTGCGAAGTGATCGGCGCACGCGGGCCGTTTCTGCTGGAAGACGAGCGAGCGCTATTCGAGCGCCGACAGATCGATGTACTGATCAGCAAGAACAGCGGCAGCAGCGCCACCGAGCCGAAGCTGGAAGTGGCGCGTGAGCGTGGCGTGCCGGTGCTGGTGTTGAAGCGACCTGGGTTGCCGGGGGTTGATCGGGAGTTTGG
>NZ_RAZO01000427.1:0-1638 GCF_004307535.1 Pseudomonas sp. Sample_9 | reverse complement strand
GCCGATCTTGGCCAGTACATCGAAGGATGTGCACTGGAAGATTCGGGCGATGGGCAACTTAACCGAGCAGCGGGTCGAGACGTTATGCAGACCATACGAGCACGAATAGAGACCGATGCGGATTTCGCCCAGGCATTGCGAATCGAAGCCGCTACACTCATTCATAACGGCGAAATCGAAACGGGGCGCAGACTGTTACAACTTTTGCAGCAAGCACTGCGACACCAAACCGCACGACGCTTTTTTACTTATCGGCCCTGATCAGGCTAAATGGGCCGCGCCTGATCGCCCACCCAACGGACCTGTCCCATGAACCGACGCCGGTTAGCAGTTGCCTGGATCGCCTGCCTTGCAGTGCTGTTCAACATGCTCGCCATGCCGCTGAGCGGGGCGATGGCGCAGGCGGCCAGTTCACCGGCCGAGCAGATACTCTGGAGCAGTTTCTGCACCGGCAGCGGCATGAAGATGGTGGCGGTCGACATCGGTGCCACGGATCAGAAGGCCCCGCAGAACGACAGCCATTCGAACATGCAGCACTGCTGGTGTTGCTCAGGTGGGGCGCCATTGCTGGCGCTGCCGGGGCATTCGCCGCAGCTGTATTTCGCGCAATTTGAAAGCAACCGCAGCGTTGCGCCCGTCTCCCTGCAAGCCCCGACGCCGCGCCAGCAATGGCCGAGTCTCAATCCCCGTGCTTCCCCTCTGGTCTGATTGGTTCGCGCCACAAATCCGCGTTTCAAATCGTTCTGGAGAACTGCCATGTTGAAGAAACTCTTCGTCCTCGCTGCGCTGTTGTTGCCGGCGTGCTTCGCCCATGCCCATGAATACAAGGCGGGTGCGCTGGAAATCGCCCATCCGTGGTCGCAGGAACTGCCGCCGAATGCGCCGACCGTCGCCGCCTACTTCATCATCCACAACACCGGCAAAAGCGCCGATCGCCTGCTCAGCGTCGATTCGCCGATTGCCGCCGAAGCGCAGTTGCACGAGCACGTGATGCAGGGCGATCTGATGAAGATGCAGCAAGTGCCAAGCGTGGAAATCCCCGCCGCCGGCACCGTGACCTTCGCGCCGATGGCTTACCACGTGATGCTGCTCAACCCGAGCGATCGCAGCCTGCTCAGCGACGGCAAGCGTTTCCCGATGACCCTGCATTTCGAAAAGGCAGGTGACGTCAGCGTTGAAGTTGCCGTGCAGAAGAAAGCGCCGGAATCCGCCCAGGGCCACGTGCACGCTCAGTAACCGTTTCGGCTGACTTCGCCCATGCGTCCGTTGCGCGCCAGGCCCGTCCCGCATCACCGTCAGACTCAAGCGCTGACGCGTGGCAGCTGGATCGCCCTGTTCGCCATGCTGATGATTTTCATCGGTCCACTGATTTCTCAGTCGATGCCGATGGATCAACACGCCTCGACGTCGATGCCAATGAGCATGGACATGTCGATGGACATGCCCGGCATGGATCACAGCGGTCATGCAGCCCAGCCTGCGGCCGAGCATTGCCCGCCGCAATCTTCGCACCACGTGCTGTGGGAAAAATGCGGCTATTGCAGCCTGCTGTTCAATTGCCCGGCACTGACCGGCGGCGGCGATTTCGTCGCCTTCAACATCCCGCCACCGAACACCTTCACCCCATCCTCCCCGCGT
>NZ_RAZO01000343.1:0-4689 GCF_004307535.1 Pseudomonas sp. Sample_9 | reverse complement strand
TCTGGATCACCAACCAGCAGACCATGACCAAGCGCAACACCATGCTCACGACCTTTTCCGAACAGGCTGACGAGCAGGTGTACCTGAACAACAACCGCAACCAGAACTCGGCGCAATACGATGGCGACGTCATCGAGCCGTTCAACAAGGCGCTGGCCGATGCGGCGCCACGCAAGCTGATCGTTGTGCATCTGCTCGGCACGCACATGAGCTACCAGTACCGTTATCCGCCAACGTTCGACAAGTTCAAGGATCGCCAAGGCGTTCCGGCTGGCGTGCGTGACGATCAGGTACCGACTTACAACAGCTATGACAATGCCGTGCTGTACAACGACTTCGTGGTGTCGAGCCTGATCAAGGACTACGCCAAAACCGACCCGAACGGTTTCCTGCTGTACCTCTCCGACCACGGCGAAGACGTCTTCGACTCCGCCGGCCACAGCACCCTGGGCCGTAACGAAAACAAACCGACCGCGCCGATGTACACCATTCCGTTCATGGCCTGGGCTTCACCGAAGTGGAAGGAAAATCACGACTGGAACTTCGCCGGCGACCTCAGCCGTCCATACAGCAGCTCGCAGCTCATTCACACCTGGGCGGACCTGGCCGGGTTGAGCTCCGATGAACTGGATCGCAGCAAGAGTCTGGTCAGCGACAACTTCGTCCCGCGCAAGCTGCTGATTGGCGATCCGTATCAGGCACCGCGGCGGGCGTTGATTGACTTCAGTTTGATGAAACCCAAGCATCCCGATCCTGCGGAAGTAGCGCAGAAGTAAAACTACAAAGGGCCGAGAAGGCCCTTTTTTGTGCCTATCGACCGCGTTGTTTCTGTAATACCCCGCAATATTTGCGCCGAACGAGCGTTAACCCATTGTTAATGGCGGCGACGCAGACTCTCTTCCGCGGTCTGCTTCACGGACGAACCGACTCCCACTTGTTCAGTAGGAGGCACCATGAAAATCACCACTATCATCCTCACAACCTTGCTCGCCCTCGGCTCCACCAGCGCCTTCGCTGAGGGCGGTGCCGAGCGCATGCGCTATTACTACGACAATTTCCCGGTCCAGCACGCCCAAGGCGAGCAGAAGGCCGACGCCGGCGCGAAAGAAACCCGCGTCCCTGCTGACCAAACGGCGCAGGTCACCGAGTCTTATCGCGACTGAATTTTACCGAGCAACCGATGGACCTTCCGTGGCTCCGCTCTGGCCCGGGAGATGACAGTTGAGGCGCCCTGATTGGGGCGCCTTTTTTTATGGCCGGGCTAATTAGGACCGGCTTTTCATTTGCGGTGAATTCCCCCCTCACCCCAGCCCTCTCCCCGAGGAGAGGGAGCCGATTTGTGGGCTTCTCAGAACCTGAGTTCGGCTCGATATTTCAGGTCGGCGTATCTGGATCAGTCACTGCGGTCAGTCCCCTCTCCCTCCGGGAGAGGGTTAGGGTGAGGGGCTTTTCAGGCTTGTAAATCCTTTATCCAGAACAGCGACGTTCCACACCACTGCCCTGACCGCTCGTCGGTAATATGCCCGCACCTGTCAGATCTGACAGGTGCGCAAATCTCAAATAAGCGCTCTGATAGTTCTTGCCGCCCAACAGCAGGAATACTCACCATGCCATCCTCTAAAAACACTGTTCTGCAGCTTTTCCCTCCGAAGATACAGGGCCAAAGTAATCCGGCGATGGGCGCGAATATCGGCGCGCCCCTGAGCGCAGTAACCATCTATCCCCCTGACTATGTTTTCAAACGGGCCAGGGCCTGGATTGATCCGCCGTTATCCGGGTCGTTGGATATAGATGATGAAGTTCTGCTCTGGATGGCTCTCGTACCCACACATGTCGGGCCCGTTAAGGACAGAACATCGAAAGACGCAGCGACAGCACCCATTCTGCTGGACTCGGTAACAATCACTGGAAATGTGAACGACCCGATTGATATGTATATAGCGAGTAACGCGTTTCTCGTGGGCGTGGTTATGTACCTTTTCTATACGATCGAGCGGAAAAGCGAGAATATTGGTACGTCCACTTCGGTCAGCTGTATCTACAATCGCATCCGCCCCGGTTTCAAAGACGATCTTACCGTTCCGGGCGGCCATTCCGAGCTTGTATTGCTGTTGCCAGACGCCATCAAAAATGGCGTAGGAGCTGATTTTACAAGCGCGCAAGTGGCCGTTGAATATCCTTATTGCCGAGCCTTTGACCGTATCAGCCTGCTTTGCAACGGCGAGATTATGGACATCATCGTTAAGTCCACGGAAGCGCCTGAGCCGCCTCATCACGGTTCCGAGGCCGTAAGCAAAATTTACTTCAACGTGGATCGGGCCTTTCTGGAACGCGCCAAGCGCCTGGATCAAAAACTGAATTTCCTGTTTACCGTATCCGACCAGTTACTCAACACCGCCGACCCCGATGCACCATGGTCCGCGCCGCAAACAGTGGACGAAGATCTCGACGGTCTGCGCCTGCCCAAACCGGTCCTGCTGGAAAAAATGGAGGATTTTCCGATCGATGACCACAGCATCATAGATCTCAAGAAACTCGGGCAAAATCCGTTGTTGCTGATCATCGCAACGGGCGACGACCGTTTTCTGGCAGGTGATGACATCGTCGCCACCTACACTGCGAAGATCTCGGGGCAGGACGACGTGGTTGTAACTGTCTCGGGTAAAGTGGAGGCGCCGTTAGGCCAGAAAGTGCCCTGCATTCTGGAAGTTCCAAATAACAAGGTATTCGCTAGCAGCGTTGTTGAGGCGAAATACGAACTGCACAGACCGACACCGGTTCGAGTGGCGTATTCCCAGACGGCGCATGCGCAAGTTGTTGGGGCGCGAGTGGAGCTGGAGGCTCCGACGATCAGGGAGGCTCCTGATAGCACCACGCTTGACCCATTTGCTGCCAAGGACACATTGACCTGCATCGTGCCCATCTTCACCGACATGATCGGCAAACAACTCTGCGTAATATGGGCTGGTACACAGGACGGTGGTAGCCACACTACAGAAGCCATAGCAGTCACCAAAGAAGAACCACAGCACTTTTCACTACCAAATTCGTTGGTGGCTCACAATTTGGGCGAAACGGTGTGGGTGAGTTACGCCGTGATTGGAAAGAGCGAGCCTCAAGGCTCGAAGCCGCTGGTGTTGAAGGTGCAGAGGATTGCCGATGGTGATACTAATCTGCCGACACCGAGAATTGATGGTGCGATGGATGATGAGTTGGATGTGACGAGTTTGGCGGATAACGCGCAATTGAGGATCGCCAAGTGGGCGTTACAGGCGCAGGGACAAATAGCCAATTTGCGGTATGACGGGTTTGATTCTGAGGGGAAAGCAGTTGAAAAGGTATTACTGGCTGATGTTGCTCTTCAGCAGACGAGTGGGTTAGCGATTGCTGCATTGTTAGAATGGTTGCGGGGGCTTTTGAACGGGAGTCTACTGAAAATTTATTTCGAGCTGAATTATGAAAATGTGGCTAATCTGAAGACGCGCGTGCAATTTCCGACGACAACATATGCTGTCAAGACACTAGTTGAAATTATGCCTGAGATTAATTCGGTCACTAGGCTGTCGAGTGGCGAGCAAATCCCTGAGGGCGCAGAGATCATCGAGACGGCTGTTAAATTAAGTGGAGTAGCCAGCAAAAACCAGTTCGTCAAGATTTTCGATGGGTTAGAGCTGCAAGATCGGGTTAAAACCACAGATGCCGGTGATTGGACCTTAATACTAGGAGATCTGGGGCTCAGCTTACATACCATCACCGTTAAAGCGGACTATGGTTCAGGCATGGTATCCGCACCCCGCACTTTTAGCACCACGGCTGCGGGCAGCGGATTTGAAAACTTTGAAGCAGAAACAGTACGAAAAATCGATCTTAATTCCCCCGTTAAACTTCGGAGCGGCTTGGAGTTCACGAATATCAGTCTCAACGGCGACGCAAAATGTGCTTTTGCCAACAACAGATTTCCTCAGCTTAAAGTTAGAATTTATTTGCCCGGCCTTACAAGATCCAGGTTTAAGCTCAACGGATCCGCTACAAAAATACAATTTCTTTTCGGAAATAACGTCACCACTAACCGCGTTGTATTTTTTTTCAACCAAGCGGGCGTTTGCCTACATGAGGATGTTCTCCCCGTTACGCCTCTAAACCAAAACGATAACCGCGATGGATCTCTTATCTACAACTACCATTCTTCCACCGGTGCACGAGTATCTTATTTTGAAATAGAAGTCGGTGAGGGACTCTGGCTTTTTGAGGGCATATATATAGATGATATTAAATGGCTTGACTAGAGCCGATATTCCAATCCATTTCGTTCGTAAAATTTTTCAACCAGTTTACTCTGACCTTCTTCCCCCGGGAGTGGGTTAGGGTGAGGGGCTTTTCAGGCCTGTAAATCCTTTATCCAGAACAGCATCCGCCCGTGATCTGGATTGGACATCCCCGGCGCAAAGCCGAATTTGCGATATGAACCCTGCGCCACAGCATTGCCTTCCAGCACTTCCAGGGTGATCTTGCAGCAGCCACGCTGACGGGCGATTTCTTCAACTTTCTGCAGCATTTTCTGACTGAGCCCAAGGCCACGAAATTTGCCGACCACGGCGACGTCGTGAACGTTGACCAGTGGTTTACAGGCGAATGTCGAGAAGCCTTCGAAACAGTTGACCAGCCCGGCCGGTTCGCCGCCGACGAAGG
>NZ_RAZO01000175.1:0-847 GCF_004307535.1 Pseudomonas sp. Sample_9 | reverse complement strand
GCGCCGGGTCTACACCCATGAAGGTGAGTTCTATCGCTTGTCCCGCGAAGCAGCCTTGGCCCGCCTGCATGCGGGTCTGAAAATGTTTCAGCGCTACGACTGGCCGGTGCACGGCTTCGTCGCCCCGGCCTGGCTGATGAGCGACGGCACGCGCCAGGCTTTGCGCGAATTACCGCTCAGCTACACCAGCGATCCGCAGCATCTTTATCGCTTGCCCGACTTCAGCGCCATAGATGCACCGGGGCTGGTGTGGAGTTCGCGCAGTGCCTGGCGTCGTGGCTTGTCGAAAATCGTCAGCGACCAGTGTGAACAGCGCTGGCGCGAGGCATCGGTGATTCGCCTGGGCCTGCATCCGGTGGACATGCGTCACCGGTTTTCTCGCGATTACTGGTTGCACACGCTGCAACGCCTGCTGGCGGAGGGACGCGTGCCGCTGACCAAGATCGACTGGCTCGCCCGACAGCGCGGTCAGCTGGAACGCGCAGCATGAAGCGCAGCCTGTTGTTGCTGATCGGCCTGCTCGCGGCGGTGCTGATTCCGGTGCTGCTCGGCGGCGGCGAAACCTGGTCGCGCCTGCGCAGTTTTCCGCTGAACTGGCTGTTGATCATGTTCGGCATGATCCTGCTGTGCTGGGGCATCAATACGTTGCGCCTGCGTTTGTTGCTTGGCGATCAGCGTGAAAAGGTCGCGCCGTTGAAAAGTCTCGGCGTGGTGATGGCAGCCGAGTTCGCCTACTGCGCAACGCCTGGCGGCAGCGGCGGGCCGCTAACCATTATGGCGTTGCTGGCGCGCTGCGGCGTGCGTCCGGCGCGGGGCAGCGCAGTGTTTGCCATGGATCAGCTCAGCG
>NZ_RAZO01000130.1:0-4698 GCF_004307535.1 Pseudomonas sp. Sample_9 | reverse complement strand
TCATCCGACTCGATCACCCGCACCCCATCCTGTTCTTCCAGCGCCAGGCGCCACATCGCTCGTGCCAACTGGCACGCTTCGATACCGTGGTATTTCCCCGGAATCAGCTTCGACAACGGCCCGGCCAGTTGCTCGACCAGACGCGGTTCGGTGCGTTCGCCGAGCAACAGCGAAGGTCGGCAAATGGTCAGTTGCGGCCAGTTCTGCGCGCGCAGGGCCTGTTCCATTTCACCTTTGACCCGGTTGTAGAACACCGAGGAATTCGGATCGGCGCCAATCGCACTGATCACGATCAGGTGCCGCGCGCCCATCTCCCGCGCGCGCTTGGCGAACGCCACGACCATGTCCAGATCCACTGCGCGAAAGGCTTCTTCGGAGCCGGCCTGCTTGATCGTGGTACCGAGGCAGCAGTAGGCGATATCGACCCGGCCGCTGAGTTGCGGCAGAAACGCCTGCGGGTCGCCGACCGGGTTTTCCAGATGGGGATGCTCGGCCAGCGGCCGGCGCGAAGGGGCGAGGACACGGGTAATGGTTGGCTCGTTGAGCAAACGGTCGAGCAGATGTTCACCGGTCAGTCCGGTGGCTCCGGCAAGCAATACGTGCTGAGGCGTCAAGTACATAGTGTCTCTCCCTTGATACTGTTCAGCTTAGTTGCCTTTTTTCGCCGCGTCGTTCAATGCGCTGCTGTGCAAAGCTTTGCGCGCCTGCTGTTTTCGCAGCAGCTGCCAGTGCGACAGCACGGTTTTCGGCGCCCAGATCTGCGGCTCCGAGGCTTCGAAGCCGTCGGCCAGCTCACGTTCGGCGACGGTGGCCTTGGCCAGTTTGAATGCCTGTTCCAGATCATCAGTCTGGTTCAGTGCCTGGGCGAACAGCGCGTCGCCGAAATAGGTGAAGTTGGCTTCTTCCGAGCAACCGAACGACACCCGATCGGCGCGCGAGGCGGTCATGATCAGCGTGCGTTCGTCTTTCAGCGCCGGGATGAAACCGCCGGAATAGCACGAGGAAATCACGATGACCTTGTCGCGATGCTTCAGCGGCGCGAGCACGGCGGCGAGCTCATCGGCGGGCAGGTCGGCCAGTTCCATGCGCGGCTGATCGAGCACCAGTTCGTGCTCGGCGGTGCCGTGGCTGGTCAGATAAATGAACAGCAGATCTTCCGGGCCGCTGCGTTCGGCAAGGGCTTGCGCGGCGCGGCGCATGTTTTCGCGAGTGGCCATAGGCCGGTCGCCGAGATGATCGCGATGATTGACCAGGCGGATCTGGCCGAAGGCGCCAAAGCGCGTACTGAGCATGTTGGCGACGTAATCGGATTCACGCAGGAACACGCTTTGCTTGCCGTCGCCGCCGAGGGTCAGGGTGTACAACTCGACTGCCGGAGTCGAAGCGGGGATCGCCGCCAGTGCGTCGTCCAGCAACCGACCCTGGGCGAGCAAACCGAGCTCGAGGGTGTCGGGGAGCAATTTGCCGTCGGCGTCGCGCACGCGTTGGCCGTTGATCCAGGTGCCACTGAGCACGCTGCCATCGGTCAGCACCAGCGTGCCGCGGCCGGAATAGCTGTCGTTGTCGAAGCCGCCGATGTAGAAGCTGCCATCGGCCAGGTTCAAACGGCCCTGGCCGGTGAAGCGCCAGTCATTGAACACACCGATGTAATGGCTGCCATCCGCGCCGATCAATTCGCCCTTGCCGGTCAGCGCGCCTTCCTTGAACTGGCCGAGCCAGACGTCGCCGTCGGCGTTCTCGTAGCGGCCCTTGCCGTGCAGTTGATTGTTCTTGAAGCCGCCGACGTAGATATCGCCGTCGGCGCTGTTGTAGGTGCCGTTGCCTTCCAGTTGACCGTTGACGAAATGACCTGTGAACGAATTGCCGCTGGCATCGCCGCGCTGGCCTTCGCCGTTGGGTTTGCCGTGGGCGAACTGGCCTTGATAGGAGCTGCCGTCATCCATTTCCAGACGGCCGAGGCCGGAATACTGGTCAGCCTTGAACTCGCCGCGATAGGTCATGCCGTTTTCTTTCAGCGTACCTTCGCCATCGCGCCGGCCCTGCTTGAAGCCACCGGTGTAACTGCTGGCGTTGGTGCTCAGGCTGCCCTGACCATCGAACAGACCTTGCTGAAACTGGCCGCGATAGACCTCACCGTTGCTGCCATGCCATTCGCCCTGCCCGTGCCACTGACCCTTATCGAACTCTCCGGCGTACCAACTGCCGTTGGGATAGTCGACGCGGCCCTGACCTTGCAGCAAGCCGTCGACCAGTTCACCGCGATAGCGACCGCCATCGGGCAGGCGCGCATCCGGCGGCAACAGCGATTCGCCGTCGCCGCAAGCGGTGAGTATCAGGGTCAGGGCAAGGGGTGCAAGTCGAGCGATTGAGCGCATAGCGGGATCCGGGCAATTAGGCGACCGAGTATGCCGCAGCTATGCGTCGCATATATACAGACGTGACGCGAAACAGCGTGCGCTGCTTCGCATCCGGGATGATCAGACGAAGCAGAGTGACAGCGGCTCGGCGATGTAGGCCGGTTTGTCCGAGCCTTCTATCTCCAGTGTCGCGGTAGCCTTGAGCAACCACTGGCCGGGTTTTTTCTCGGTGACTTCGACCATGTCGACCTTCAGTCGGACTTTCGAGTTGACCTTGACCGGCTGGATGAAACGCACGCTGTCCAGGCCATAGTTGACGACCATCTTCACGCCTTCGGGCAGCACGAGGATGTCTTCCATCAGTTTCGGCATCAGCGACAGCGACAGGAAACCATGGGCGATCGTGCTGCCAAACGGCGTTTGCGCGGCCTTGACCGGATCGACGTGAATGAACTGAAAATCACCGGTGGCTTCGGCGAACAGGTTGATGCGCTCCTGATCGATGGTGAGCCATTCGGAACGTCCAAGTTCCTTGCCGACATAATCCTTGAGCTCTGCAACGGGAACATAGGGCATTGAGACTCTCCTTGGGTTCATCTGTTTTATAGTTTTTCAGGGGGCGGATTTGACCGGCCTGCGAACCACTGTAGATCATCATGGCGATTTGCTCAGGTCAACCGACCATGCTTTTGGCGAATGCCGGGCCATAGCGCCGGCATGCTTATAATGCCGAGCCCCTGCTGGCTGAAAATGTAAGACGGAGATGTCGGATGTTGTTACGTGGCCTGACCCTGCTGGTGCTGTTCCAATTGCTTGGCACCGCGCTCAATCATTTGCTGTTGCCGATATTGCCGGGGCCGATCATCGGGCTGCTGCTGTTGCTGGTGTTCCTGATCATTCGCGGTGAAGTCGGCGAGCCGTTGAATCAGGCAGCGGGCAGTCTGCTGCGTTATCTGCCGTTGCTGCTGGTGCCGCCGGCGGTGGGCGTGATGGTGTATGCCACGGCGATTGCTGCGGATTTCTGGGCGATTGTCGGCGCGCTCGTGGTCTCGCTGATCCTGTCGATGGCCTTTGCCGGCGTGCTCATGCAGCGGCTGGTCAAACGTCACGCGCCGCCGGCGGAGGAGTCCTGATGCTGTTTGACTGGCAAGGCGCGTGGGCGTCGGTGATTCATCATCCGCTGTTCGGCATCGGCATCACCCTCGGCGCCTATCAACTGGTGTTGGCGGCGTTCGAGAAAACCCGCTGGATCTTTCTGCAACCGGTGCTGGTCTCCATGTTGTTGGTGATCGGTGTGCTGGTCGGCTGCGGCCTGACTTACGCCGAGTACCGCAAGAGCACCGAGATCCTCAGCATCCTGCTCGGTCCGGCCACGGTGGCGCTGGCGGTGCCGCTCTATTTGAATCTGCGGCGCATCCGCCAATTGTTCTGGCCGATTTTTACTACGCTGGTGATAGGCGGGGTAGTGGCAACGGGCATGGGCGTGGCGCTGGGCTGGTGGTTCGGTGCCGATCACATGATCCTGATGACCATGGCGCCGAAATCGGTGACCTCGCCGATCGCCATGCTGGTCGCCGAGCAGATCGGCGGCGTGGCGGCGCTGGCCGCGGTGTTCGTGCTGATCACCGGGGTGATTGGCGCGATCTTCGGCCCGGCGCTGCTGACCCGCCTCGGCGTGCACAGCCCCGAAGCGCGCGGCATGGCGCTGGGCATGACCGCGCATGCGGTCGGCACGGCGGTGGCGATGCAGGAAAACGACGAGTGCGGCGCGTTCGCCGCGCTGGCAATGAGTCTGATGGGCGTGGCCACGGCGGTGTTCCTGCCGTTGGCGGTGTCGATGGTGGTGTAAGGATATGTCTATGAGTCTGCCGCTTTTTCCGCTGAACACGGTGCTGTTCCCCGGCTGCAACCTCGATCTGCAGATCTTCGAGGCGCGCTACCTCGACATGATCGGCCGCTGCATGAAGCAGGGCGTCGGTTTCGGTGTGGTGTGCATCCTTGAGGGCAGCGAAGTCGGCGTCGCGCCGGAAGGTTTTGCGCTGGTCGGCTGCGAGGCGCGGATCACCGATTTCGAGCAACAGGACAACGGCCTGCTCGGCATTCGTGTCCAGGGCGGGCGGCGTTTCACCGTGTTGCGCACCGAAGTACAGCGCGACCAACTGATTCTGGCCGACGTCGAGTGGCTGGACGATGAGCCCGAGCAACCGTTGCAGGACGAGGACGCCGACCTGGTCGCGCTGCTCAAGGCGCTGGCCGAACACCCGATGGTCGAAGCGTTGGATATGGGCACCGAAGCCGCCGGGCAACAGGCGCTGGCCAATCAGCTTGCCTATCTGTTGCC
>NZ_RAZO01000292.1:0-4718 GCF_004307535.1 Pseudomonas sp. Sample_9 | reverse complement strand
ATCATGAGTCAGCCGTCGGTTGGCGTTTTTACAGAATGTTGAACGGGATGGTGGTCACGAGACGGAACTCGTTGATGTTGCCGTCAGCCTGATGCTCGCTGGCGCGGTGAGTGGTGTACGTCGCGCGAATTGCAGTGGCTTTGAGCGGGCCGCTTTGCACAGCGTAGGAAGCCCCAACACCGTATTCATAGTGAGACTCGCCATCCATCAGGCTCAGGTCACCACGCTTGGCGCCCGGATCGGTGTAGGCGGTGCCGCGGTAGTGAGTACCGTCGATGCCCCAACCGCGTGCCTGGTAGATGTTGAACTTCAGGCCTGGCACACCGTACTCGGCCATGTTGATGCCGTAGGCGATCTGGAACGACTTCTCGTTCGGGCCGTTGAAGTCCGACAGCAGGGAGTTGGCCAAGTAGATGCCGTTGGTTTCGTGCAGGTAGTCGAAGTACTCGTTACCGTTAACTTCCTGGTACGAGAAGGTCAGGCTATGGGCCTGGTGAGTCAGACCCAGCGACAGCGAGTAGGTATCGTTGTCGATGTTGCCCATCAGCTTTTTGCCTTCGTCGACGGTCTTGTAGTAGTTCAGACCGGTGGTCAGGCTCAGCACCTGGCTGTCACCCAGTTCGTGGGTGCCACCGAAGTAGTACTGGTTCCAGAAGTCTTCGACATTGGCCACATAGAGGCTGGTTTTCAGGCTTTTCAGCGGCTGGTAGTTCACGCCTGCGGTGTAGACCTTGTCGGTTTCCACGCCCGTTTGCGAATATTCGGTGCGGAATTTCGACAGGCTCTGCTCGGTACGCGGCGATACGCGGTCGAAGCCGCCCAGGTCGAACGACAGGTTGTTGAATTCCTCGCTGTGCAGGCTGATACCTTCAAAGCTCGAAGGCAGCGGACGGTTGCCAATGACATCAACGATCGGCGTGCTGAAGTTCTGGCGGCCGGCAGTCAGGGTAGTGTTCGACACGCGGAACTTGACGTTGGCCAGACCCAGTTTGCTCCACTGGTCAACGGCGTCGCCGTCGGAGTCTGCCAGAGTACGGTTGGAGCCGCCGGCGATGTCCTTGCGATCACGATCCAGCACAATGGCGTTGTAAGCGGCGACTTCGGTGCTCACGCCCACGGTGCCTTGGGTGAAGCCCGAGGTGTAGTTGACGATGGTGCCTTGCACCCAGTTGATGCGACGCGCAGTCGGCGTCTTGACCAATGGCGAAGTATTCTTGTCGCTGTTTTTCACGTAGCTGAAACGGTCATCACGACGCTTCAGTTCGTTGGCGTACCAGTTACGGGTTGTACCGCCCAGGCTTTGTCCATCGATAAAGCCTTTGGCCTCGCTTTGGGCGCTGCTGCCGGCCAATGTGGTAGGGACGAATTCCTGACTTGCAGGTTCGGCGTACGCCGTGGCGGTGATGCTGCTGATGGCCAGGGCCAGTATCGCGGTGCTGCTCAGTTTCATGGGTGAAGCTCCTTTACTTTCTTTTTATCCCGGCTTTTTTTGGTATGCCGGTTATTGGTTTAGAACTCGTTCACACATCGCAAACGTTTGCAAAAAGCCGGATTGGCGAATTTCGGCAAAGCGCTTGCGTGAGGGGAGTAGACGGCTCCCCTCAGCATTGCGGCTAATCGGTTGGTTTAATCGATACTGACACCCGAGAACACGTTGCGGCCGAACGGGCTGACTTTGAACCCTTCGACCCGGGTGCTTAACGGCTGGTTGACCGTCGAGTGGGCGACAGGCGTGATCGGCACTTGCTGTTTAAGCAATTGCTGGGCCTGTTTATAAAGCTCGGTGCGCTGGTCGCGGTCGGTGACGACCTTGGCCTGTTTGATCAGCTTGTCGTACGCCGGGTCGCACCACATCGAATAGTTGTTGCCGCCGATGGCGTCACAGCTGTACAGCGTGCCCAGCCAGTTGTCCGGGTCCCCATTGTCGCCGGTCCAGCCGATCAGGCTGACGTCGTGCTCGCCGTTCTTGGTGCGCTTGATGTACTCGCCCCATTCGTAGCTGACGATCTTCACTTTCAGACCGATCTTGGCCCAGTCGGACTGGAGCATTTCGGCCATCAGTTTGGCGTTCGGGTTGTACGGACGCTGCACCGGCATTGCCCACAGGGTGATCTCGGTGCCTTCTTTCACGCCGGCGGCCTTGAGCAGTTCCTTGGCTTTTTCCGGGTTGTAGGCGGCGTCCTTGATGGTGTCGTCGTAGGACCACTGGGTCGGTGGCATGGCGTTGACGGCCAGTTGGCCGGCGCCTTGATAAACAGCGTTGAGAATTCCCTGTTTATTCACCGCCATGTCCAGTGCCTGACGCACTTCGAGTTGATCGAACGGCTTGTGGCGCACGTTGTAGGCGATGTAGCCGAGGTTGAAGCCCGGCTTGGAAATCAGTTGCAGTTTCGGGTCGGCCTTCAGTGCTTCAACATCGGCAGGCCGCGGGTGCAGGGTGATCTGGCACTCGTTGGCCTTGAGCTTCTGCACGCGTACCGAAGCGTCGGTGTTGATCGCAAAAATCAGGTTCTTCAGCTTGACCCGGCTCGGATCCCAGTACTGCGGGTTGCCGGTATAGCGGATGTTCGAGTCTTTCTGGTAGCTCTTGAATACGAACGGCCCGGTGCCGATCGGCTTCTGGTTGATGTCGCTCGGCTTGCCGTCGGCCAGCAGCTTGTCGGCGTATTCGGCAGACAGAATCGAAGCGAAGCTCATCGCGATGTTCTGGATGAACGCGGCATCGACGCTGTTGAGCGTGAACTCTACGGTCAGCGGCCCGGTCTTCTCGACCTTGGCGATGTTCTTGTTCAGGCTCATCCCGTTGAAGTACGGAAACTCGGTGGGATACGCCTTGCGGAACGGCTGTTGCGCATCGAGCATGCGAGTGAACGTGAACACGACATCGTCAGCGTTGAAATCGCGGCTCGGCTTGAAGTAAGGGGTTGTATGAAATTTCACGCCTTCACGCAGGTGAAAGGTGTATTTCAGGCCATCTTCGGAAATGTCCCACTTGGTCGCCAGGCCCGGTACGACATTGGTCGCGCCTTTTTCAAACTCGACGAGGCGGTTGTACAGCGGCTCGGCGGCGTCGTTGTCGGTGGCCGTCGTGTACTGCGCGGTATCGAAACCCGCCGGGCTGCCTTCCGAGCAAAACACCAGGCTGTCGCTGGCGGCGTAGCTTGCAGACGTGGCGGCCAACAGGCCGGCGCCCAACAGTGCGGAAAAAATCAAGGTATGGCGCATGACGCTCCCTCTTTTTAGTGTTGTGCAATGCGTCAGGGTCCCTATCCCGGGACTTTCTGGTCGCATTGAGCTCAATCCAATACGTACGGCAAAACCGGTGGCCCACGCAGACACTGGTCAGTACGCGACGGTAGGCACCGTGCCTCTGGCAGTAAATACGTAATTGCCTTAATGCTCGTAGGAAAAGTCGACGCGCCTATACCGAAGCAATCATCTGCGGCGGATTTGGGTGTAGGCCTTTTCCTTTTTTCCCGGTAGATAAAGCAACGGCGACGTCAGAAACGCCGCCGTTGCAATGTCTTACTTGCTGACGCTGACGCCGTAGAAGGAATTCAGGCCAAATGGGCTGATCTTGAAATCCTGCACGTTGGCGCGCATGGGTTGATACACCGTCGAGTGAGCGATAGGTGTCATTGGAACTGCATCTTTGAGGACGTGTTGCGCCTGTTTGTACAGCTCGGTGCGCTTGCCCTGGTCGGTAGTGCGTTTGGCTTCTTTCACCAGGCCGTCGAACTTCTTGTCGCACCACTTGGAGAAGTTGTTGCCGCTCAGCGAGTCGCAGCCGAACAGAACGTTGAGCCAGTTGTCCGGATCACCATTGTCACCGCTCCAGCCAATGATCATGGCCTGGTTCTCGCCACCTTTGGAGCGCTTGATGTACTCGCCCCACTCGTAGCTGGTGATCTTCACTTTCAAGCCGATCTTGGCCCAGTCGGACTGGAGCATTTCAGCCATCAGTTTGGCGTTCGGGTTGTACGGACGCTGCACCGGCATCGCCCACAGGACGATCTCGGTACCTTCCTTGACGCCGGCTTCCTTGAGCAGCTGTTTGGCTTTCTCAGGGTCGTACTTGGCATCCTTGATGGTGGTGTCGTAGGACCACTGGGTCGGCGGCATGGCGTTGACGGCCAGTTGGCCGGCGCCCTGGTAAACCGAATCGATGATCTGCGGCTTGTTCACGGCCATGTCCAGTGCCTGACGCACGCGCAGGTCAGCCAGTGGGTTGGCCTCGTTGCTGCCCTTGACCTTGTCCATCACGTTGTAAGCGATGTAGCCGAGGTTAAAGCCGGCCTGATCCGGCATCTTCAGCGACTTGTCTTCTTTCAGCGCTTTCAGATCGGCCGGACGCGGGAACAGGGTGACCTGGCACTCGTTCTTTTTCAGCTTCTGAATACGCACCGACGGGTCGGTAGTGATGGCGAAGATCAGGTTGTCGATCTTCACGTCTTCAGGTTTCCAGTAATCCTTGTTGCCGGTGTAACGGATGTTCGAGTCTTTCTGGTAGCTCTTGAACACAAACGGGCCGGTGCCGATCGGCTTCTGGTTGATGTCGGCGGCTTTGCCATCCTTGAGCAGTTGGGCCGCGTATTCGGCGGACTGCACGGACGCGAAGCTCATGGCCATGTTCTGGATGAACGCGGCGTCGACTTCTTTCAGAGTGAACTTGACGGTGTGGTCGTCGACTTTATCGATCTTGGTGATGTTGGTGTCCA